>JBKDSL010000166.1:0-10122 GCA_046340555.1 Bacteroidota bacterium | reverse complement strand
CTGTTCGATTCGTGGATTTGTCCTGGTTTTAATGACTTCCCGCTTTTCACCAATTCGTTTCCCGTGATGATAATCGCCACAGATGGTTTTACTTGAACGCTCACTTTTGTGATGCCGATGGAAGCAAGGAATGCACAAGCCGATGGGTTGAGTAAGGTTCCTTTTGCCAATGCGATTCTTCCTTTCTGGATTTCAGAACCTGCACGACGGATGTTGGCGCCTTTCTTAATCGCCGAATCTGTAATCAACAAGGTGTTTTGGTCGATGCTGGTTTTCTCTTGCATCACCACGGTGTCGGCGCCACTTGGAATGGCCGCGCCAGTATAAATGCGAACGGCCTGGAATCTCTTCAATCGATTTAGATAGGGTTTACCGGCTGATGACTCACCTGATACGTTAAGCGGTTTGCCACTTTCAAAATCACTGAAACGGAACGCATAACCATCCATCGCCGAGTTATCGAATGCGGGAGAATGCATCGGCCCTTTCACATCATTAGCCAAAACAAATCCGATTGATTTTTCAACTGAAATCGTCACAACACCTTTTGGTTTAAGGCTGTTTAAAATGGCTTGGATGGCTTCGGTTGGATGGTGGATCACAGAGGTCTTATTAACGGTTTAAAATTATCAAATAAATATTCCAATTGTTTCAATTTATTTACCTGTGAAGTGCTGTTTTCATTTTTTTTGAAGTCTAAATATTATATTTGATCTGTAAATTCAAATAAAAAATTTGACACCATCATTTCAATGAAAAAATACTACTCAATAATCTTGCTTCTTTTCACCGTGTCATCAACTGTTTCCGTGGCTCAGACCAATGGATCCATCCAACACAACGGGATTACCCGTAATTACATCGTATATGTTCCAGCCGCCTACCAACCCGTTGATTCGTGGCCCCTGGTATTTGTGCTGCATGGGTTCACGCAAACTGCATCAGCTATCATGGGTGTATCAGGATTTAACGCGATTGCCGATACGGGTGAATTCATCGTGGCTTATCCCAATGGTGTTGGAAATGCTTGGAATACCAACTCGGGCATGACTGGTGGCTCCACCGCAGATGACATAGGTTTTATTTCCGCTCTTACCGATACCCTTCACGCCTTTTACAACATTGACACCACTAGGGTGTTCAGCTGCGGATTCTCGGCTGGTGGGTATATGAGTCATCGTCTAGCCTGCGAATCGCCGAGATGCTATGCGGCGGTTGCCTCTGTGGCTGGCACCATGAGCGTTAACGCGTTCAATGCTTGTACACCTTCCCGTGATATTTCTGTGATGCAGATCCATGGTACATCCGATGCCATCGTAAGCTACAACGGCAGCGCACAAGGAGGTAAGTCGGTGGCCGATGTAATTGGACTTTGGGTGGGTAACAACAGTTGTACAACTACGCCACAAGTTCAACTGCTGCCCGATATCAATACCCAGGATAACTCCACCGTGGAAAAAAGTGTGTATGCTCCGTGTAGCACGGGTACCGAGGTAAATCTTTACAAAGTGATAGGCGGCGGCCACCAATGGCCAGGTACATCATCTCTTTTTGGCGGACTAGGTGCCATCAACCGAGACATCAGCGCAAGCGCTGAAATATGGAATTTCTTCCAACGATTCAGTTGCCCTATATCATCCTCTTTATCGGAATTGGATGGACCTATTAATGATTTCGTATTGGAACAGAATATGTCGGACGAAACCATCACGGTGAGACACCCTAGTAACGGAAATTTTCATGTATCGATGTATGACTTATCAGGCAAATTGATAGTAAGTTCATACGCTAATGATTCATGGACTATTCATCTCGGATCAACTCCCCGAGGTATTTATGTGCTGAAAGCCATGTCGGGAGATACGATAACCACCTTTAAGTTCGCACTTTGATTTTATATTCTTCCACCTGGTTGCCGAATAACCATTTTTCTCCAACATCCGTGCTCTGTCATAACCGGCCAGAGGGATTTCCATTCAATTCCTTATCATTGCATTTGAATTGCTGTTGACTTGCAAGTCATTATTAATTTATCTCAGCCATGAAACCCAACGGCTCAACAGTTGACGAAATCCTAGCCAATCTTCCACCTGATCGCTTGGAACCATTTAATCAATTGCATCAGGTCATCATCAAGAATCTCCCCAAAGGATTTGAGCCTGCCATCAGTTACGGCGGTTTGGGATATGTGATTCCGCACAAGCTTTACCCCGCGGGTTACCACTGTAAACCTTCCGAGCCGCTGCCCTTTGCTGGGATTGCCTCCCAGAAGGGCTCCATCAATTTTTACCACATGGGCATTTATGCTGATCAACAATTGTTGGATTGGTTCGTTGCCGAATATCCCAAGCACAGTAAGCAGAAGCTGGATATGGGTAAGAGTTGTGTGCGATTCAAGAAAATGGACGATATTCCCTACAAACTCATCGGTCAACTCATGAAAAAGATGACTGCAAAGCAGTGGATTGAATTGTATGAGGATAAATACCTGCCGAAAAACAAGAAGAAGTAGATTCGTTTAATTGATCTCTGTATATAAATCGGTCTAGCAAGATTGAGGTATTCCGACAATCCTTTTTCAAATTTCTTGCGCTTAACGTTGCCGCTGTAAAAATGCAATCGCTTCATTATTGAAGACATCAGGTCGCTCTATATTCACCACGTGACCACATGCCGGAATGACAAATAGGTTTGATGAACGATGGTCTTTAACCAGCTTAGATATGGATGGCAAGAACATATAATCTTCCTCACCCATGATATAAAGCGTGGGAATACCTAAGTCTCGGATTCTAAACAGTGCGAGTAATGGATTGATGCCCGATAATAACCGACACCATTTTTCAAATTCCTTTTGGTACAGTTTTTTTGCCTCTTGAATAAATAGAATCCTCGACTCGCGATGTTTTTTCCTGGGCATGATTACAAATGCCAGGAAGCGGTACAAGGTCATATATGGAATAATCGTATGAATACCCAGGCCTAAACGCATAAGCACTTGTCCGCGGAAGTTCAACTTCATGACCGCTCCACCCATAATCATGCTCAATGTTCGCTCGGGATAACGCTCACTCAACTCACGTATGATGATTGTTCCTAGGGAGATGCCGATGTAGTGTGTTTTTTGAATTCCAAGATGATTTAGCACTTCAATGATATCATCTCCGATAGCCTCGAAAGTATATTTCTGCTTATGCTCAAAAGCTGGCTTTTTCGATCCACCATGGCCTCGTAGGTCCACTAACAGTAGATTGAAATGTTTTCTGAATTCGCGCAACTGTTTGAACCAGATATTGCTGCTGCCGCCCGCTCCATGTACAAAAGTCACCCAGTCAGCTTTTGGGTCAATTATATGGGTATTGAAATGAAGCATATAATCGGCAAGATAAAGATAATACCAAGTTTATGCTTTTTTTGGGTGCACTTTATTGGAAATCTGTAGTATAAAGACCCAAATCAATTGATTCTAATTGGCAGGATAAAACAACTTCATTATGTTATTGTTTAAGTATCCACGTTAAAGGCTGATTTCTGCCCTAACTTTGTATTACTATCATGTTTCGTTTCATTATTCCCATAGTAGTTTGGTTCTTATTGGATTTATACGCTTTCTTCGGATTGCGTACTATTACGGCCAAGTGGTCGCCTTTTGCAGCTCAAACCACCCACTTGGTTTATTGGGGTGTCGACCTAATGATATTGGCAATCATTTTATATTTCGGGTACATCGGCAAATTCGAACAGGGGCCTTCTAAAAACTTTGCGTGGATATTCAGTCTGATCATCATCTCCATTGTGCCTAAACTGATTATTGTTGCTGTTCTTGGGATTGAAGATGTGGCTAGGGGAATGGCGGGCCTTTTCACATTCGGACAAAAAACATTCGGCTTTTCAGAACCCAAGTATTTCATTCCCGAACGTCGCACATTTATCAGCCAATTGGCATTTGGAATTGCTGCTATCCCATTCCTGGGATTGCTGTATGGTTCCATCAAGGGGAAATACGATTATCGGGTTCACCGCGTGCGACTCAAGTTCAAAGACCTTCCCGATGCCTTCGATGGATTTCGTATCACCCAATTGTCAGATATTCATTGCGGAAGCTTGGATGATCAAGACGCCGTTAAACGCGGAATCGAATTAGCGAACAGGCAAGAAAGCGATTTGGTAGTATTCACAGGCGATTTCGTAAACAACCGAGCCGATGAATTAGATGAATGGTTGGAGCATTTTGGTGCGCTTCAAGCACGGTTCGGTAAATATTCCGTTTTAGGAAATCATGACTATGGCGATTATTTGAAATGGCCTTCGTTGGATGCCAAGCAGCAGAATATGGAAAAGCTCATCAAGAATCAAAATGATATGGGCTTCAAATTGCTTTTGAATAGTCATACTCGGATTGAAAAAGATGGCCAATCCATCGTTTTGGCCGGAGTTGAAAACTGGGGCAACAGGCGCGGATTTGCCAAATACGGCGATTTATCCAAGGCCTTGCATGGTGTGAAAAATGAGGAATTTACTATTCTGCTTTCTCATGACCCTTCGCATTGGGAGGAGGTCACTTTGAAAGATGAAAATCACGTGCATCTCACCCTGTCTGGACATACACATGGTATGCAATTTGGGGTAGAGATCCCTGGTTTCAAATGGAGTCCCTCGCAATATGTTTATCCCCGCTGGGCGGGCTTATATGCCGAAAAAAACAGGAACCTGTATGTAAATCGGGGTTTTGGGTTCTTGGGATACTCTGGCCGCGTAGGAATTTTACCTGAAATCACGGTCATTGAGCTTATCAAAGGTTGAGGCTGTTTTTCAATGCTTTTACCGAGTTACGACTACACTTAGTATCTTTAGTGGCTGTAATTATTCTTTAGCAAGCCGGTTATAAGCAAAGGCTCAACCAAAAGTTTCATGGAAAATCCGAAGGCCCATTCCATACAATCCCAGAGGGTGATTATCGTTGGTTCTTCCGGCCATGCGAAGGTGTTGGTCGATATTTTTGAAAAAGACGGCGGCTTTGAAATACTTGGTTTCATCGATAGTTATAGAAGTAAAGGAGAAAAAACTTTGGGGTATGAGGTCTTGGGAAATGAAGAAAGTCTTCCCAAGATGCTTGCTGAACATGCAGGTTGTAAAGTCTTTATCGCTGTTGGCGACAATTGGACAAGAAAATTGATTTATGATCGATTAAGGGCTTTAGTACCTAGCCTGGAGTTTGCCTCGGCTGTTCATCCTTCTGCTCAAATCGGCAAGGATGTGACCATAGGAATCGGAGTGGCCATCATGGCCGGCGCGGTCATCAACAGTTGCACGGAGGTGGGCAATTTCGCCATAATCAATACCAATGCAAGCCTTGACCATGACAGTAGGATGGGCGAATTTTCCAGCCTTGCACCAGGTGTAACAACTGGTGGTGGGGTGGTAATTGGCGCATTCAGTGCGATTGGTATCGGTGCAACATTAAGTCATCGAATAACCGTGGGGGCACACACCGTCATTGGAGCCGGTTCTTTACTATTGGATAGCTGCGGCGATCAGGAATTGCTTTTTGGGGTCCCTGCCAAAGCTATTCGAAGTCGCGCCATAGGCGAAAAATATCTCTGAAGGGTAACACACAAGAATGATTCAAGGCTAGTTGAAAATTGATAAATTATGATTCCGGTAACCAAAACGTTTCTTCCCCCTCTCGAGCTCTATCAGGAATATGTACAAAGGGCTTTCAACAATTCGTGGCTCACGAACAGAGGAGAGTTGGTTTTGGAATTGGAAAAAAAGCTCAAAGAGTTGTTGGGTGTGTCGAATATCATCATCACCAATAATGGAACTGTACCAATTCAAATTGCCTTGAAGCTTCTTGGAAGGGGAGGCGAAGTGATCACCACGCCATTCAGCTACGTGGCTACCACATCTTCCATTGTTTGGGAGAACTGCACCCCGGTTTTTGTCGATATACATCCCGAATATCTCACTATCGACGAAAGTAAGATCGAGGCCGCCATTACCGAAAAAACCACTTGCATATTAGCAACACATGTTTACGGTAATCCTTGTAATGTGGATGCAATTGCCAAGATCGCTAAGCAATATGGATTGAAAGTCATATACGACGCCGCACACGCTTTCGGTATAAGATTTAATGGTCAATCCATCTTTCAGTTCGGTGATGTGAGTACATGCAGTTTCCATGCAACTAAAATTTTCCATACAGCTGAAGGTGGTGCGATATTTTGCAATGATCAGGATTTGTATCAACGTCTCTATTACCATCATAATTTCGGTCACAACGGTCCTTTGGAATTCCATGGATTGGGAATAAACGGTAAGATTTCGGAGTTGCAAGCGGCAATGGGTCTGGCTGTATTGCCATTCATGGATGAAATCATTGAAAAAAGAAAATCGGTTGTGGAGGCTTACCGGAGTTTAATCGACCAATCCAAAGTAACGCTATTGAAGATTCGTCCTGGAACGGAATGGAACAATAGTTATTTTCCAATCATTTTTAAAAGTGAAAAGGATTTATTGAACGCTCAGGTAGAATTGAATAGTAATAACATTTTCCCGCGTAGGTATTTTTATCCATCTCTGAACAAATTGCCTTATGTGCACGCACCTGCCATGCCAGTTTCAGAACACATAGCAGAAAGAGTGATGTGCCTGCCTTTGTATGTGGGCCTGTTAACAGATGATATTCATCGCATCGCAAATATCATCAACCAACATGGTTGATCTCTAGGCTAAATCATGTTGATCTCGTTTCGTATTCAAACATGGTCGATTCTACTATTCATAATCCATGGTATGACTGTGGGTTAAATCATTAATTTTGGTTCCAAGGTGTATTTTTAATTACAAATCAAACAATTGCAAATCAACATGTTATCATAGTATGAAAAAGGTTTCCTTCGTCATCCCGGTCTTCCGCAACCAAGGTTCTATTACGCCCACATACCAAAAGATCACATCACTTTTTGGCAAGGCTCTACCAAGCTATGACTATGAGTTTGTTTTTGTTAATGATGGTTCTGACGATAATTCAATGGATGAATTGATGGCCATACATCAATCCGATTCAAAGGCCAAGGTAATTTCGTTCTCACGCAATTTCGGACAGGTACCGGCTGTCATCGCAGGTCTGAAGCATGTAACTGGAGACGCATCCATCATCATGTCGGCAGATTTACAAGAGCCAATCGAGCTAATTGAAAACATGATTCAGCAATGGGCAAGAGGAAACGAGATTATTATTTGTAGCAGACAAGAGCGAGAAGACGGCTTTTGGGCGGCTGCATTTTCAAAAGTTTTTTATAGTCTCATGAAACTGGGAAATCCACGTATGCCCAAAGGGGGATTTGATTTCATGCTGCTCGACCAAAAGGCTGTTGCGGAACTGAATTGTATCGATGAACGTAATCGGTTTTTCCAAGGTGATGTTTTATGGTTGGGTTTCGGCGTCAAATTTATCCGCTACAACCGCATCAAAAGAGAAATTGGAAAATCGCAGTGGACGCTATCCCGTAAAATAAAGTATTTCATCGATGGCATGGTGAATACATCTTATCTGCCTATACGTTTCATGTCGCTATTGGGTTTTATCACGGCATGTCTGGGTTTCATATATGCCGGATTGATCATCTACAATCGTTTGGTTCACAACTTTCCTTTTAAAGGATGGGCGCCAATCATGGTGCTGATTCTGATCATAGGTGGACTCATCATGTTGATGCTTGGATTTATTGGCGAATATATCTGGAGGATTTATGATGAATCCAGGAAGCGCCCTGTATACATCATCAAGGAGAAACACATGTGATATGAAAAGTCCGCTTAGGCCAATAGCCATCATCCTATTGGTGTTCCTAGTGAAACTTGCCTCCGTATTTTACCTGGTACACCTTTCCAAATGCAATGGTACTGGAAGCTTCATGGGAATTGCAAGTATGTCTGGCGATGCACATTCGTACATCACCCCGATAGATAATTTACTAAGTGAAGGCACCTATTACTATGATGATGCCAAGGCGGGTAGAATGCCCTATTTGGGTTCCTTATATATGGTGTTTCGACTATTCACCTCCAAAGAATTGGCTTTGTCGGCTCTTGTGGTATTACAAGTTCTTATAGGCAGCATTTCTATTTATTGCATGGGAAAACTCACATCCATGCTTATAGGATTGAGAAGCGCGTTTTGGGTTTTCATTGTCTTATCGTTGGCAACCTTTCACATAACGATTTTCGATATCGCTATCCTCACAGAAAGTCTTGGAACGGCATTCATCGGCATCTTCTTATATCTGCATTATGTTTATCTAACCCAAGGCAGGAACTGGAAAGACCTTGTCTATTCAGGAATTTTCTTGGCACTTACTGTTTTGTTCAAGCCCTATCTTTCTTTGTTGTTTATAGCGGTTGGAATTGAATTCTTGTGGTTTCACAGGAATCATGGTCTAGTTTACAATCTTAGGAAAACGGTTGTTTGTTCGATTTGTGTCATTGCCCCCTTTTTCATCATAAATCTTCCGTGGACTGTAAGAAACTTCATAGTATTTCAGAGGTTCGTCCCATTTCAGCAGGATGTTAATGCCGGATATGGATATTCAAACGCAACACTTGCAGTTTATAGTTTTATTCAATCAATTGGAGAGAGTTATGTCAGTTGGGATAAACGAAGTGCCGGCTGCTATTTTGAGCCTGTGGAAGGTTTGCCTTGCGAATACGAAATACCCTCAAGGATTTTGGGTGCAAACCTGACAATCGAGAAAATCCATGAAGCCAGGACCGTTTATGGATCATATCTAAAAGGACCGAATGATTCTTTGGAGCAGCGCACCATTGCGATTTTTAATGATCTTACTGAAGCCTATAAGAAAGATCATCCCATTTCCTATCACTTACTTACACCATTGGTGTTGGTCAAGCATTTTCTGATTCATAGTGGAAGCTATTTCATGCCAATTTCTTCAAGTTCGCCCTGCTTTCACACCTATCAAATATTCATCAAAGTTCTTCAGTCGGTCCTATACTATGCAGCTTTGATTTTCGGCATGATAGGCTTGATGCTGATTTTCAGAAAAAATGGCAGTTCTTTTTTGCTGCTATTGATCCCCATATACCTAGTGCTGTTTTTCCCCATATTTATGGAAAGGTCCGAAACACGGTATTTCCATCTGGCTTTTCCAACGCTTCTCATAGGGCTGACTTTTGTTCTGCATCGATTTATCTCACCTGAAAATTCGATTCTTATCAAATTCAAGCGATTTTTTAGAACCCAATAAATGATTGGTTAATTAATTGGATTTGATGAACGTAATTGGAAAGTTTGATAATTATGGCTGCATGTTTAGTTAGAATTTTATGTAGAAAGCGGCATATTATGGAAATAAACCATTTTACAATAGATATTTGTCGCTCCATAAATTTGTTATTACTTTCGTGAGGCATCTTAATTGGTAAGTAATAAGAATAGCGCTCCATAAGGTCATAATTATGCCAATGGTCAATACGAAGCTTTGAGATATTATGCTTTTCAACTCCATTAGCTTTGCGTTTTTCCTACCCGTTGTTTTCTTCCTTTATTGGTTTGCAACAAAGCGCAATTTGCGTTTGCAGAACATTCTGTTGCTGGTTTCCAGCTATTTCTTTTATGCCTGTTGGGACTGGCGGTTCATGTTTCTTCTCATATTTTCCACCTTCTTGGATTATTTCACAGGCATTAAAATCCATGAGGCGCCAAACAAGTCAATAAAAAAGTCATGGCTTTGGATCAGCGTCATCATTAATCTTGGTTTCCTGGGGGTTTTCTAGTACTACAATTTTTTCGTCAGTTCGGTTGCTGATGGATTGGCTCTTTTAGGAATTCAAAGTAATCCTGCCACCTTGGAAGTGATACTACCAGTTGGCATTTCCTTTTATACGTTTCACGGCCTTTCATACGTATTTGATTTGTATAAGGACCGGATCAAACCTGAAAAGAATTTTATTGATTACTCCGTGTTCGTTAGCTTTTTCCCTTTGCTAGTGGCCGGGCCTATCGAACGTGCTACGCACCTGTTACCACAAATCAGGCAAAAAAGAGACTTCAATTATGCCAAGGCTGTTGATGGCTTGAGACAAATACTTTGGGGG
>JBKDSL010000165.1:0-12442 GCA_046340555.1 Bacteroidota bacterium | reverse complement strand
TGGAGGCGGTCAACAAGTGCCGTTGCTCGCGGCCGCTGGATACGATGTGGTTTCTTACGACAATTCCGAGTCGCAATTGGAGCAGGATATGAAAACGTCCATTGCTAATGGATTATCCATCCAATGCATACGCGGAGACATTAACGACTTGTCGTGTTTCGAACCAAACTCGTTTGATAGGGTTTTCAATCCTTGTTCCACCGGATTCGTGCCTGATGTGTCCAACGTGTACAAACAGGTTTCCAGGGTGCTTAAGCCAGGTGGGCGGTTCATGACTGGATTTGTGAAACCTGTTTACTATCTGTTTGATGTTAGATTGGTTGAGAAGGGTGAGTTCAAGTTGAAATACAATCAGCCTTACAGTGATTTGGAATCGCTGGATGATGATGAACTTGCCATTTTTATGAATGCAAATGAACCTTTGGTTTATGGTCATAACCTTACCGCCCACATCAAAGGTCAGTTGGATGCTGGATTGGAGCTGATTGATATGTTCGAGGATTATTGGGGCGAAAAAAATCCCCTCGACAAACATTTTCCAGGCTTCATAGCAACCTTGTCTATTCGGAAATAATCATAAGCTTGGTATCTTTGTAAAATCAAGCTGATTTCGTTGAATCCAAAATCCAACAAAACCTTCATTACTGCTTGCGGAGCTGATGTTTCTGCAGCTGCGGATTTCTTGTCGCAAGGCGAAGTGGTTGCCATACCTACAGAAACCGTTTACGGATTGGCTTGCAATGCATTTGATGAGCAGGCGGTAGGCGAGGTTTTCCGTTTGAAAAACCGCCCATTCTTTGACCCTTTAATCGTGCATGTGGCATCAATGGGAAGAGTTATGGATGTAGTGGAAGAGTTACCTGATGTGGCTCGAAAACTTATGGATGCTTTTTGGCCTGGCCCACTCACACTTTTGCTACCGAAAAAAAGTACAGTACCCGACATGGTCACTTCTGGATTGGGTACAGTCGCGGTCAGGATGCCTTCGCATCCCTTAACGCAGGAGTTACTTAATGCTTTGGACTTTCCTTTGGCGGCCCCTAGTGCTAATCCGTTCGGTTATGTAAGTCCCACAACTTCCGGGCACGTATTGGGACACTTCGATGGACAAATCCCATACGTTCTTGATGGCGGGGCTTGTAGGGTTGGTATCGAGTCTACTATAGTGGGATTCACCGATGGAGATGCAATTGTTTATCGGTTGGGAGGTATAAGCTTGGAATCGTTGAATGAAGTGGTCTCTGGATGTGAATTGGAGCTTATGCAGTCTAGTATACCCTCTGCACCAGGCATGCTTAAAAGTCATTATGCTCCTCGTACGCCCTTAACGATTCAGTCGTTGGAGGAATTCAAGAGCGGGCATCATATGGGTTCTACCGCTTTCATATCCTTTAAGGATGCCTTCGAAATGGATGGTGTTGACGTGTTTGTACTTTCTCCATTATCCGACCCCTCAGAGGCCGCACGGAATCTGTTCAAGGTGATGCGTCAAGTTGATAGCGGCAATTATGACCGTATTGTCGCTGAAAAATTGCCAGAAATAGGTTTGTGCCGGGCCATAAATGACCGGTTGTTTCGAGCATCTACCCACTTAGAATAAAAGTATCAGTAGATGTTGTAAAACACCATCAATCCCAAGTTGTTTGAAAATATGGGTTGGTTTAACAATTGGTAGGTTTCGATGCCATTATTTTCAGAACGAACATTGAATGTCGTTTTGGTCCGGTTCATTTCTGAAAACAAAGAAATAGTCCAGGACTCTTTGATTTTGTAGCGTACAGCAGTAGACGCACAGAATGCTATTGATCTCGTGGGTTCCGAATTTTGATAATAGACGTATTGGTCGGATTGGGCGGTTATTTCGGGATAAATGTTGTCTGAAAAACCCGGCATGATTTTCAAATCAAAGTTGAATTTACCAATTGGAACAGTAACGTGAGCCCCTCCGTAAACACTCATATGGTACCATCGACTGGCATTCACAGTAAATGTTCCACCGAATACACTTGCATATCCGTTAGCGATCTGTTGTACATCCGCCGCATTTGACCCAATTCGTATGGATCCGCAAAGTCCAAAGTTCCTTTCAAGAAATATTGTGCCATCAACTCCGATAGTAAATCCTTTTTTCGCAAATCCTGATTTTTCATCCAAGATATTGGTAGAGGCAAATTTCCCCGATGGTTTGGCCGAAGCGAAAGCTATACCCGCAATTATTCGGGGGTGTTTGTTTTGGCCGATGGCCGATGTTGCAAAACCAATCAAGAAGGTTCCTATAAACAGGCTGCGTATTGAAATTATCATACCTGAAAATTTAATAATGAGTTTAATTACAATTGGTTAGGTTCCCAATGAAACCTAAAATTAATTCATTTGTCGTGTGGTTTGATATCTTTTCATTTATTTTTCTGTTTAAGTAACTTTGAGGAATGCAACTGCTAAGGAATAACAATCTGCTGCTGGTGGTGTTTATGGCTTTTACATTGCCACAGGCATACAGTTCCTTTCATGCGGTTTTTCACGAACATTCTGAATTGTGTACGGAAGTAAACAATCAGCATTTTCATGAATATCACCCTGATTGCAAGGTCTGCGATCATGTGTTGCCAGCAGTTTATCCCGTTGTTTTTTTAGAAGCCGACTTTGTTTTAAATTCAAATAACACTACAGTATCCAGTTGGTATAATCAACCAGCAACTTGCATAAACCAGGATTTAACGCTATTGAGGGGTCCTCCGGGCTTCATGTTTTTTTGTTAAATCCTCTTTTAAAACTCGCTTTCTTGCCCTTTTAGGTAAGAAAGCTTTAATTGTAATTTCTTGAAAATTAAACCAATTTTATTGGGCTGTATTTATACAGTTATGGTAATCCTTGATTCCTTGCATGTACAAGCACAATGCGATTACATCTTGTCTGGAATCGTCAGGGATGCAGATACTGGAGAACCTTTACCTTACTCATCTATTGCTGTAAAAGGTAAATCTGGTGGTACCATAACCGGTTTTGATGGAAGTTTCAAACTGGAAGGGCTTTGCCAAGGCGAGCTACGGCTGATGGTGTCACACTTGGCCTGTGAAAAAACAGATCTGATTTTGATGGTTTCTCGTGATACGAGTATCGTTGTCGAACTGCCGCACAAGCACAACGAACTCAACGAAGTACTTATCGTCAAAAGTAAAATGGATGATATGCCGCTGCTAAAATCGGACGTGATTTCAGGGGATCAGCTTGCATTGAATTCGGGAAAGTCATTAGCGGAGGGTTTGACTTCTGTTACTGGGGTTACCATGTTAAGGTCTGGCTCAACGGTTTCCAAGCCCGTGGTGCATGGATTAACAGGCAACAGGGTATTGATACTGAATAATGGTATCAGGTTGGAAGGGCAGCAGTGGGGCAGTGAACATGCTCCCGAGATCGATCCTTTCATTGCAAAAAGATTGACCGTAATCAAAGGCTCTGGAACAGTAAGGTTTGGGCCTGATGCCATTGGAGGTGTGATTCTGGTTGAGCCTTCAATTCTGCCTCAAGGATCAGGGTGGGGTGCCGAAACCAACGTGGTCGGTGTATCATCAAATCGAGAAGGTGCAATATCATCCATGATTCAATTCAGTCCTGAAAAATTGCCTGCACTTGCATTTCGATTGCAAGGGACATTAAAGCAAGGGGGTGATGTACGCACTCCTGAATATTTTTTGAAAAACACCGGATTCCGAGAGCAAAACTTTTCATGGTCTACTGGTTGGAATAAGCAGGATTATGGTGTCTCCGCTTTTTATAGTCAGTTCAATAGCGACATTGGTATTTTCACAGGCTCCCATATCGGTAATCTTACAGATCTTGAGTTGGCTTTCGAATTAGAGGAACCCTTGGAGCAGCGGCCCTTCTCTTATGAGATTGATAGGCCCTTTCAAAAGATAACACATGAGTTGTTCAAGGCATCAACTTGGTCTTCTATCGGAACAACTGGAAAGTTGACACTAAATCTTGCTCGACAATATAATTTAAGGCAAGAGTACGATAAGGATTTCAATGCATCAGCATCCAACGGAGATTCTGCGCCTGAACTTTCCTATGAGATTACTTCAAAATCAGCCGAAGTGCTGTGGGATCACAACGCAAATTCCAAAATCAGCGGTTTGATTGGGTTGAATCTCATGCATCAGGCCAATACATTTGAAGGGCGCATGTTCATTCCTAATTACGAGGCTATGAACACGGGATTTTTCTTTACTGAAAAATTTACCTCTGGCGATTTTGCAATTGAAGCCGGCGCTAGATTTGATGTGCGCAGCCTGGATGTTTACATGAGACGCAATGGTGAAGTTGTAAAAGATCCTTATGGTTATCGTGCCCTATCAGGAATGTTGAGCGGAAAGTGGGAGCCTACGGATTCAACATCGGTGCTGCTTTCGATATCCACAGGGTGGCGACCACCAGGAGTGAATGAACTTTATAGTAACGGGCTTCATCATGGTTCGGCTTCTGTTGAGATTGGGAATAAGGATCTGAATGAAGAACGTTCCTTAGGAGCCAACTTTTCAATTACACACTGTCTGTTCAATCAGATTGAAATGGAATTGGATGCTTATTATACTGATTTCAATGGATTTGTTTATTTACAACCAATCAAGCCCGCAACGTTAACCGTTAGAGGTGCTTTTCCAACTTTTAGATATATGCAAGCCGATGCTGATTTGTATGGCGCCGACTTGCGACTGTCCAGGCATTTGACATCCTCCATTGAGCTGATAGGCGGTGCTTCATTGATTCGGGCCTACAACAAGGATCGTGAAGCCTGGATTTCGCAAATGCCCTCAGATAAGTTGCAGCTAGGGTTGAATTGGGAAAGACATTCTTCCGATGAAATGACAAAGTGGGGTATTGGATGCTCGGTTGATCATGTACTCAAACAGACGAGAGGTGTTTCGGATGATTATGTCAATGCACCTGCATCTTATACAATAAGCAATATCGAGGTGTTTATGAAGAGGATTCTTAAGGCTCACCCCATACATGTTTCTTTATCTATTGAAAACCTTTTCGATGTAAGCTATCGCGATTATATGAATCGATATCGGTATTTCGCAGATGAAGAAGGCGTAAGTATCTCGGTCAGATTCCGTAAAACATTCGGATCTGTCGACAGACAGAATTGATATTACAACTTAAGCTATAAATTAACTTATCTCTAGTATCTATTACAACATGAAAACGCGTTTAAAGGATTCAATAATAATTTCACTTGCATTGGCTTCAATGGCTTTGACTTATGGATGCAAGAAAGATGACTCAACCCCGCAAAACCCACCTGATGGCAATGATGCGGAGTTGATTACTACAGTAAAGCTTTCGTTTGTAGACAGCGCAGGCATTGAGCCAATTCGCCAATTTGTTTTTTCTGATATTGATGGTGATGGAGGCAATCCTCCATCACTATTTGATACGATTCGTGTAAGCCCTCAAAGAACATACAATGTATCCATACTGCTTTTGGATGAGTCTAAAACGCCGGCGGATACCATTTCAAATGAAGTGCTAGCCGAGGGTGACGACCATATGTTTTTCTTTTTCCATTCGGGAGTGAATATCGCTTCTAGTTACGAGGATCTCGATGTGAACGGTATCGGCATAGGGCTTCAAAGCAAGTGGGTCACCGGAACCACATCAAGTGGTACGTCGCGAATAGTGCTGAAACACCAGCCTGGCATCAAGGACGGTTCCTTTGCGCCTGGCGAAACGGATGTGGATATTCAATTCCAGTCTATCCTGGAATAATGGATTTGGGTGTAAATCCTATTCGATAGTCACCTCGTCAACAAATATCCAAGAAGGGTTTCCTGATCCAGGATGCCATTCAGGGCATTTGCCCATGTTAACGGCTTTGATGCGCACATATCTGGCTTGCATATTGGGTATGGCTGACTTGAATGCTTCCACAAAGGCGCCGTCTTTATCAAGTGGTATCCCGTTTTTCTTTCTATATACTTCTTTGAAGTCGGAGCCGTTGCTGGAAACTTCATAGGTAACTTCTGATGGAAGCCATATCCACGAAGGGTATTGTTGTAAAAAAGTCGTTTCAATTTTACTGAAGGTTCTGAGGTCGCCTAAATCGATAGTTGCCTCGAAATTGTCACCCCAGAATCCTTGCCAAGATCCGAAAGCATTCGGCTCACCTTGGATGCCGTCAACCAATCCGTTTTTACCGCCAGCGGTATAATTGTGGCTGAAATCTTTTTTATAGGTTAATGTTTTGCGGTAGGGGAGTCGTATGAATTCGACTTCTTCAACACTGCTCTTTTCGTACCCGTTCCGGTATGCAATCATTCGTAATTTCGATGATTGGCTTATTGTTATCGGCTTGTTGTATAAGATCGAATTTCTGTTTGGCTCCGATCCATCCAGTGTGTATCGAATCTCCGAACTGTCAGTATGGCATTTCATGACAACCATGCATGAATCGAAAAACGCCTTTTCGCAACTTTCAACGAAAGGGATCATAGTCGATGGCTTCGATGTTTTTTTTGAAAATCCACCTCCTTTTAAATGTGCGTTTGAATTTGCCGATAGCTCGAATTCTATTTTGGCTCCTTCAGCCAAATGTCTGTGTTCGAATTGTAGCTCTGATTCTTTTCCGTTTATTCTTGCCATCCCTACATATCGATCGCTCTTGTTCTTTCTAATAGAGCGAATGGATGTTGTTTTGCCGTTGCCGGGATTGATTATCACTTCGTCGAACAGTGGTGTGCCGATATCGTATAGGTTGCTACCTGGGCAAACAGGATAGAAACCCATCGCCGAAAACACATACCAAGCCGACATCTGTCCGCAGTCTTCGTTTCCAATAAGTCCATCTCGTTTGGTGGTATAAAACTCATCCATTATTTTTCTTGCGATGTCAGCAGTTCTGAATGGTTGCGAGGTGTAGTTGAAAAGGTAAGCCATATGGTGACTGGGTTCGTTTCCATGGGCATATTGTCCTATCAATCCACTGATATCAGGTTGCGACCTTCCAGTGAGTTTGTTTTCTGCGTTGAATAAAGTCTCTAGGTTTGCAGTGAATTTATCAATGCCCCCCGTCAAACCAATCATGCCATTGATGTCGTGTGGCATAAACCAATTGTATTGCCATGCATTGGCTTCTGTATAAATGCCGCTTACTTCGTACGGGTCGAACGGACTTACCCAATTGCCGTTTTTCTTACCTCTGACGAATCCTGAGCTTTTGTCGAACACATTCAGATGGTAATTCGATCTTCTTTCAAAAATCTTGGACTCTCCGGTTCTTCCCATTGCTTTCGCCATTTGGTAAATGCACCAGTCGTCGTATGCATATTCCAACGTTTTGCTCACTGACTCGTTTTCCTTGTCAGCAGGGATGTATCCTGTTTTCTTGTAATATTTCAGTCCAAGATGATCCATCATTGCGCTTTTCATACATGCGTTCAATGCCAAGGTTGTGTCAAAATCCTTCAAGCCTTTCATGTATGCATCTACGATTACCGGCACAGAATGATATCCAATCATGCAGCCTGTTTCATTGCTTGCCAACTCCCAAACGGGTAATGTTCCCGACTCTTTGAACTTGGCGAGAAGGGATCTTACGAAGTCCTGAGCCCTGTCAGGATCTATGATGGTGAATAGTGGATGTAATGCACGGAAAGTGTCCCACAAAGAAAAAACCGTGTACATCTTTCCCTTTTCAACCGTGTGAATCTGATTATCCATCCCGCGATAGCGGCCATCCACATCCGACATGATGTTCGGATGAATCATGCAATGATATAGGGAAGTATAAAACACCTTCAATTGATCGCTTGTCCCTCCTTTAACAGATATCCGAGCTAACTCCCGATCCCAGGATGCAGTAGCCGATTGCATCACTTTTTCAAAATCCCAGTTGTTTAGTTCAGTAGTCAAATTGAGTTTGGCATTCTCCCTGCTAACAGTGGAAATCCCGGTTCTGACCATTACTTGCTTGCCTTTGCTCGTATTGAATCGAAATGCTGCCTTGATACCTTCGCCCATCGATTGGGTTTTACCCTTCAATCTGTTCGATTTGGAATCAGTAAACACCATATCGGCAAAAGGCTCTGAGAATTCTGCATGAAAAAAAACAATCTGATCTTTGGCCCATCCGCGTGATCTTCTGTATCCTGAAATCGACTTGTTGTCGATTACTTCAATCATCGTTTCTGTTGTTTTGTCTTCAATGCCATGATCAAGGTCTAATACTATGTAGGCACTATCGCTGGAGGGGAATGTGTATCGCTGTATGCCAGTCCTGGTTGTGGCGGTCATTTCGGCAATGATGCCATGGTCGTCAAGCTTCACTTTGTAATATCCTGGTTTTGCCGATTCGGTTTCCTTGGTGTAAGCGGAACGGTAACCGCTCAAAGGTTTGGATTCGTCGCCAGCCTGTGTTTGTAATCCGATTGTGGCCATGAACATGATATCGCCATAATCAGCGGCACCGGTTCCACTGAGATGCATATGGCTGAACCCGATGATGGTTTTGTTCGAAGAATGATAGCCTGAGCAGTTTTCCCATCCCTTCGTTCTAGTATCCGGACTCAGTTGCACCATTCCGAATGGAGTTGTAGCTCCAGGGAATGTATGGCCGAATCCATCCGTACCTATGAATGGGTCTACATACGTGGATAAGTAGCTTTGTGCTGAAGTTGGATTTGTGCTTATGCTTAGCAGCAAGACAGATAACCAGAATATCGATATGCGTTTCATAGATAATTAGCTTTTCATTTCAATGCAAAATCAGAATCAACCAATTTGTTGTCTGTTTGATCATGTAAGGCAAAATTGAAGTCGGCATGTATGGCGTATGAACCTATTTCACCTTGCTTGTTAATAGCCAAAAATCCAACCTGAAGGTCTTGGATGTTTTTTTCATGCTTTATGATTCGCCTCACAGCCTCCTTGCAAGCGCTCGTTGGATCCATGCCTTGACGCATGAGCTCAACCACTAAAAAACTGCCGCATTGCCGGATGACTGTTTCACCCAAGCCTGTTGCACAAGCGCCTCCTACTTCATTGTCGACATATAATCCGGCCCCAATGATTGGTGAGTCGCCAACGCGACCTCTCATTTTATAGGAAAGGCCGCTGGTAGTGCAGGCTCCACTGATGTTGCCTTGCTTGTCCATGGCCAGCATGCCGATGGTATCATGATTTTCTATATTGATAATGGGTTTGTATTTGCTGGTTTTAAGCCATTCCTTCCATGCTTGCTCCGCTTTTTCGGTTAATAGTTTTTCTTTTTTGAATCCATTAGCGAGGGCAAACTGTAGTGCGCCTTCACCAACCAGCATCACATGGGGAGTTTTTTCCATAACCATCCGGGCCACCGAAATGGGGTTTACTATATGCTCAATGGCAGCCACCGAACCGCAATCGCCGTGTTCATTCATGATGCAGGCATCTAGCGTAACGTGTCCTTCGCGGTCAGGTGCACTACCTATGCCTACGGTGGTTACGTTAGGGTCTGATTCGGTAATTCTCACCCCTTGCTCAACTGCATCCAATGACCGCCCACCTTTTGAAAGTACGCCCCAAGCTCCAACGTTCGCTGCCAAACCATGATCCCATGTTGAAATCACGATAGGACGAGTATTGGGTCTATTGGCAAAGAGTGTATTTGTTTTTCCAATTAATACGGATGTTGCTGCAGTTGCAAACAAGGACTTGGCTATGAATTCTCGTCTTGATTTTTTAAGCGACATAATTGTGGATTTAATCAGTGCGTGTTTGATGGTTCGTAAGTGATGCCTTGTCTCTTGAGTATGGCTCCTGCTTTCCATCCGTAGTAACCCAGGTAAGCGAAACAGGCTACGCCTACAATATAACTATAGCGAATGCCGAGAAGGTGTTCTTCTGCAAGGTAGCCCTGTAACAGCGACACCACACCGCCGCCCATGATCATCATGATCAAGAGTCCTGATCCTTTGTTGGTGTGTTTGCCTAACCCTGCGATAGCTAAGGTGAAAATGCAAGGCCACAATGTTGAGCAGAAGAGCCCTACACTGATGAACGCATATACACTGGTCATTCCAGTTGATAGCATACCTATACATAATGCCATGATTCCGCAAGCGGAGAAAATCAACAATTGCTTGGATGGATTCCCTTTGCTGATGATGTCAGCCGCTATGATTGCCAAAATCACCAATACATATATATAGAATGGCTGCAAGTCGTGGTTGGCTAGGGCGTTGGTTAAAAGAAATACACCGAAGGCAGTGTAGGGAAGGACAAACGTTAGGATATTTTTCCATCCCTTGGAAACATTGAATGTTCCAACAGCTCCTGTCCACCGGCCAATCATCAAGCTTGCCCAAAACAATGAAACGTATGGGGCAATATCTTCTGTTTTGGTTCCGAGGTACTGTTTCATGAATTCGGGAAGGTTGCTGGCGGTTGAAACCTCAACTCCTACATAAAGGAATATCGCGATCATACCCATCCACAATTGTGGGTACGATAAGACGGATTTGGATCCTTCCTTCGCGCCAACTTTTTCGTTTGTTTCTTCCTCCGCTTGTATATGGTTGGGCAGGGAGGATACTTTAAAAAGGATGGCTACTAAAATGAAAGCGGCACCTAAAATCAGGTACGGTGTTTTTACTGCAGCAAGGGAATCAAGCTTGGTGGAGGTGGTTGCTGATCCGAAAATGGCGAAACTCACAATCACTGGACCTATGGTTGTACCTATATTATTGATGCCGCCTGCAAGGCTTAGCCTTTGGGCTCCTTTGGAGGGGTCTCCGATGTTTATGGCCAAGGGATTGGCAGCAGTTTGTTGTAGTGAGAAACCGAGTCCTACGATGAAAAGACCTGTTATCATCAAGCCAAATGAAGAAGTCTGAGCAGCAGGGTAAAACAACAGCACCCCACAAGCTGAAATAACCAGCCCTGCTGCGATGCCGTTTTTGTACCCAATCCGGTTCAGTAAGTCGCTGCCCGTCCACCTGGAAACTAACAGGTACAGGATGGATCCTACGGTATAGGCCACATAAAAGGCGAAGGAAATCATCTGGCTTTGCCATTGCTTTAGGTTCAATTGCTCTTTAAAAACAGGTATCAGGATATCGTTACTGGCTGCCACAAAGCCCCAGAAAAAGAACACCGATATCAAAATAGGCAATGCCGATATGCTTTGTTTTTGTGTGTTGATCATAAGTTTTTATACAGTTTACAAGAGTAAGCGAATTCCAAGGTTGAAAATTAAATAAGAAAAACGACCTACCCTCTTGACAAATGAAATCTTTGCCGTACGTTTATAAGGTATTGAAATACAAATACTTAAATTGACTTATTGGGTAATTGTTTGTCGCTGCAATTCTTTAATCCACAAAATTTGTCAATTCTTTTCACCAATTCGCCTACCCATTTTGAGTTTTCGCCAAAAAGTGTTCCCTGGCAGCTTTGGCACACGGGCATCTTTGTATCACAACGCAGAAACAATTAAATCAACACAAGAACAATTTAAAAAACCAGAAAAAATGAAAAAACTGATTCTCTCATCCGCTGCTATGCTAATTGCTAGCTTGACCTTCGGTCAGAACAACATCAAAATGTTTCCTCGTGACGGTTCAGTTTGCAATAACATGCAATTGAGCCTTGATGTCAGTGGAAGTTCGTTTGGACCCATTAGTTACCTGTGGAGCACAGGTGAAACCACCCCTTCAATAACCATCAACTCATCCGGTACATACACCCTCACGGTGGTAGGTTACGGTAATGGAAATAATGGTGCAGTGGTAACTCGTACAGTATCCGGTAACTATACGGTATTGCCAGCTCCTAACATCACAGCTATCACTGACCTGTGGGTTTGCAAGGGTGATACGGTTAAGTTGCGAGCCGATAATGGTTATGATCTGATTTCCTGGAGTACAGGAGCAACAGGAACAAATTTTGCTCGCGCTATGACACTTTCAGGAGGAGCTCCTGCTCTGGATACGCTAAATGTTTCCTATACCTCCGTTATCAACAGCGTTTGCGCACGAGTTTCCAACATAGTTAACCTTCGTGGTATTCGCAAACCTAATGGTGTTGGTCAGTTTTACAACGGCAAGATGGATATTAAACTAACGGATTCCATTCCCGCAGGAACCGTATTGGAATACCTATATCCTGTACGTTACGAGATGCAATTCACCGACCAGGCTGATCCAAACAACGTAGTTAGTTACCTTACCTCTCCTGGAAGTCGCAAAGCTCCAGCCAACATTCTTCAATCCGGCAAAACTTACTCGGTAATAACCCGACCCATCATCAACAATATTAACTACTGCAATGGAGCTGCTTCCACCATTGGTCTGCTTTCATCCAACAGGATTGGCGGCACGTTCAACAACGAGGAGGCTGGTCTAAAAACCTACAGGGTATTCGACATGAGCGGCAGAATGTTGATGGAGAAAGAAGCTGA
>JBKDSL010000164.1:0-8895 GCA_046340555.1 Bacteroidota bacterium | reverse complement strand
GGATGTTACCTTTCAGATCAGCAACGAAAATGTCATAGGAATCGTAAATGCTCCAAACGTATTTGCCATCGGCCCTTTTAGGTGGCACATGGGGGCAGGAAGCGGAAGCGATATGGGTTGATGAGTACACGATGGTAGTATCACCAGGCATGAAATAAGAACAGGTAGTCCTACCCTGGCCCGTTGAGATCATGGATGGCTTGGAGTTTTTCATATCTGTCTTATCCCAATCAGCGGTGAAAATCTGATCGCACTTCTCACCCCATTTCGGATTGGTGGCTTGGAATGTAATCTGTTTTCCATCGAAACTAAAATATGCCTCGGCGTTATCACCGCCGAATGTCAGCTGCCTGATATTCTTAAAATGCTTTTCCTGTGGGTATGTAAGGGAGACCACACCGCTATCACCTTCAATTGAAATCATTTCAGGCCTAGGTGGCTTATTTTGACCTAAAGCAATGGTTGAAATACAACTTAAAATTATGATAATAAACAAATTAAAGCATTTCATATGTAGTGAATATTTAATATAAATAAGCTTACAAATTTACAATGAATAAATTTCAGAAAAGGTCATCACCACGTAAAAGAAAAGCATCAGGGCTTGACAAAACGAAAATCAAGCTTTATATTTGATAATAATAATTTAGAGATGTGTGCAATAATCACATCACTACCATCGTTATCCCACTCAATTAACTTAAACCCACTGCGCCTCGATTAAAAAACTACTCTGATTTACAATAATTTAAGTCTAACTTAAAACCAGGGTAGCCATGCGTAATGTCGAGGTTTCGGATAACGATTTAATCGTTTCTTTTATTAAAGGTGATGAATCTGGACTCAAAGTCTTGATTGATAAACATCAAAGAAAAATTTTCACTTCAATTTTATTGCTGGTCAAAGACCGCGATATGGCTGAGGATATCTTTCAAGAGACCTTCATCAAGGTTATAAACACGCTCAGGTCTGGTAATTATCAGGAGGAAGGTAAATTCCTACCTTGGGTATTACGAATTGCCCATAACATGGTGATTGACCACTTCCGGAGGGAAAAGCGTATGCCGATGGTACGTGATACGGAAGAATACAGCGTGATGGAAAGCATCAAACTGACAGATGAAAATATTGAAGACCAAATTGTTACATCGCAAATTCACGATGTGGTTCGCAAATTGGTCGACTTTTTGCCTGATGATCAACGTGAAGTGGTCATTCTTCGGCATTATGCAGACATGAGCTTCAAAGACATTGCCGAACAAACCGGAGTTAGTATCAATACCAGCTTGGGCCGGATGCGTTATGCATTAATCAATATGCGAAAGCTGATCCGAGAAAAACAACTGGTTTTGGTTCGATAGAAAAGTTTGATTTGCATGCAATATGCAAACTGAGTCCATCGTTATTAGTTCAAATTCAAAACTCAAACGAATGGATTCAAACATTACTAACGAAAAACTGATTCTTTACATCTACAATGAAACTAGCCTATTGGATAGTGTTCTAATCCAAAGGGAAATAGACGAAAATCCGGAGGTCGAGTGTGAATTCGAAAACATAAAGGCATCCATTAAACTGCTCGACTCAGCACTTACCCGCCCCTCCATTGGAAGTGTAAACAAAATCATGCGGTTCGCCGCAAAAAGTCTTTCCTGATTCCGATTTCGGAAA
Organism: Bacteroidota bacterium; assembly: GCA_046340555.1. Classification (GTDB taxonomy): domain Bacteria; phylum Bacteroidota; class Bacteroidia; order AKYH767-A; family OLB10; genus JALRAP01. The sequence goes on along the minus strand of JBKDSL010000164.1, from coordinate 7,224 downwards.
GATTATTAAAACCTCCCCACGGGGAGGTTTTGTAGTTTTGGGGTATGACAAGAAAAGACCGTTACGAACGTTTTTTGGCCCACTTCAGCGAGGCTATGCCAGTAGCTGAAACAGAGTTGGAATACTCAAACCCATTTGAGCTATTGGTGGCTGTCAGTCTTTCGGCCCAGTGCACCGATAAGCGCGTGAATAGTGTTATGCCAGCACTGATCAAGGCCTTTCCTGATGCCAAAACCATGGCCAAGACAACCGCCGAAAAGGTATTCCCTTTTATCAAATCCATCAGCTATCCCAACAATAAGGCAAAAAACCTGGTTGGAATGGCCCAAACTCTGCTTAAGGAATTCAAAGGTGTTGTTCCATCAGAGATTGAACAGTTGGTCATGTTACCTGGTGTTGGCCGTAAAACTGCCAACGTGATTGCATCTGTGATTTATGAAAAGCCCGCCATGGCTGTGGATACACATGTTTTCAGAGTATCTAAACGAATCGGATTGGTTACGCAAACTGCCTCTACCCCACTGGCTGTAGAAAAACAACTGGTAAAGCACTTACCGGAAAATGTGATCCACAAAGCACATCATTGGTTGATTTTACATGGCCGATATGTTTGTACAGCCAGGAACCCTAAATGCGGTAACTGTGCATTAGTGAATAGCTGTAGGCACTATGGCCGAAGCAATTCAAACATCAACAAAAATTAGTTCGGTTAATTACCCGGAGTTTCGGTGTTTGTGCTTCAGCACTTTCGCCTCAATGTAAAAAATGATTTCCTCTGCAATGTTCTTGCTTTGATCACCACTGCGTTCCAGTTTGCGGATGATCGAAAGCATATAAAGGCTCTGGTTTACCTTATCGGGATGGGCTGTTATGAAATCGGCGACAGCTTTGGTGGCCGAAAGATTGATCTCATCCATTTGCTCGTCTTTTAAAAAAACATTTCGAGCAATAGATGTATCTTCATTATCAAAGGCCAGCGTAACGTCCGACAAGATAGCATTGGCCAATTCAAACATTTCCAATACCCTGGTTTTATCCAGTAGCTCCTTGTCGGGAGGGTTGTTAATATTCAACACAAACTGTGCGATTCCTTCAGCGATATCGCCTATTCGCTCCAAATTGGAGTTGATCTTAAGGCAGGCCAAAACAAAGCGTAAATCAATGGCGACCGGCGTAAATAATGCAATTATATTTTCGCAATCACGATCAAGTTTCAACTCGAAGGCATTCACCCTCTTTTCATTTACACGAACTTCGCGGGCCAAATCCTTGTCAAAATCGCGTAGCGATTTCAAAGCCTTGGTCATTTGAGTACCTACCAGGGCGAACATCTCGTTCATGTCGGCCTTCAGGTTTTTGAGTTCAATATCGAGGTGCGTCATGACTTTAATATTATCAGCCGAAACGGCCCGTGATGTAGTTTTGGGTACGGGTATCTTTAGGATTTGTGAAGATGACCCGGGTCTCATCGTGTTCAACCATCTCTCCCAAATAGAAGAAAGCAGTACGGTCGCTAACACGTCCAGCCTGCTGCATATTGTGCGTTACAATTACGATGGTGTATTGGTTTTTCAACTCGTAAATCAGCTCTTCAATTTTGGAAGTGGAAATAGGATCCAAGGCCGAAGCAGGCTCATCCATCAACAGAACCGAAGGTTCGATGGCCAATGCCCTTGCGATGCACAAACGCTGTTGCTGACCGCCAGACAATTCAAATGCGGATTTGCGCAACTTGTCTTTGACTTCCTCCCATAAGGCAGCTTGTTTCAAGCTACGCTCTACACGCTCCTCAATGAAGGTTTTATGGGTTACGCCAGTTACTCGCAATCCGTATGCAACGTTTTCAAAAATGGATTTTGGAAATGGATTGGGTTTTTGAAAAACCATTCCTATTTTCTTACGCAACTCATCTGGAACAACCGACTTGGAAAATATATCCTTACCATCCAAATGCACATCACCTTCAATGCGAACATTTTCAATGAGGTCGTTCATCCGGTTGAATAGCCTCAAATAGGTGGATTTACCACATCCAGAAGGGCCAATCAAGGCTGTTACAGTATTTTTGGGAATACCCAAGGTTATGCCCTTAAGAGCATGAAAATCACCATAATAGAGGTGCAGGTTTTTGGACTCCAACTTATACATAACGCATCCTACCGATTTCGGGAGCAAAATTAGTCAGCAGGGAAGCCTCCAATGTTAAGCCAATATTAAGTTCTCATTACCATGCCTAATGAAAAAGGGCTGACTAACGCCAGCCCTCTATATTAGTTGATGTTTGAATCAATTATCGGACAACCGAAATCTTCCGAACGAAAGTTTCGGCACCGGCAACGATTTCCAATTGGTAAATACCATTCATGAAACGGGATACATCCAAAGACCATGCACTCTTTCCCGTACGCACCGGCCAAGTGCCATTGGTTACCATTCTTCCGTTCAAATCCAAAACTCGGAATAATGCTGTTTTCACCTGATTTGAAAATTCGTATGAAATGTTAGCATAGTTAGATGCCGGATTTGGATAAGGCTGACCTACGATTTGTGAAGCCGTATTTTCAGCAATACCAACCGGGATTTTGGATACATATGCGTTAATCATCAAATCTTCCAATTCACGGTAACGATAGGCCGCCCAAGCAACTGGATTGGATGCGGAGCCAAGCACCTCGAAGGTGCGGTTTGAAATAGGTGTTACCTGATTTTGACCCAAACTGATACCATCACCAGCCATCATCCAAGCTACGTAGAAGGAACCGGAATTGATTTGTATCGGGGCGTTCAGGGTTACCGTATTCCATGATCCAACAATCACGTTCGCAGGGTCAACATAAACGGAATCCAAAACGGTAAGCGGTGTACCATCTATACCATCATCATCCAAAACCAACACAGTGAAACCAACTAGATTGTTGTTGGCAGCAATGTAAACACGAACCTGGTCAACGTTGCATGGAGTGAAAGGAGGAACGAACTGCACGCCTGCACCGCCACCGCCTCCGGACCACGACAATCCACCTAGACCCGCATCCAAACCGGTATCGAATGATAGCAGAATACTCGACTGCGTTGTGTCTACAACCTGAAGCTCAAGTTCTCTTTGGTTGTTACTCGGTGTTGCATCACCTGTCAACTGGGTATTGTTGATGTGTCTGAAAACTCCAGGTGTAATGGATCCGAATGTTTGAGTAAAAATCAAGTCCTGTGTATCTCCCGGGTTCAGTGCATTGGTTGCAATGGTACCCAATGCCTGATTCTGGTTCAGAGAATTGATTACTCTGGATTGAACGTTAAAGGATGATAATGATTGGTTACCTGTGTTCTTAACCTGAGAGGTCATCGTATAAGGAGTACCACTAGCTGAAAGAAACAGACCACCCGTTCCCTCATTATTCACATAACTGGTAGAGGCATCGTTAACTTGGAAATTAACGATGGCAGGATATGTGAACTTGATAGCATACTGCGATTGAGGGAAAATGTCGTGAGAGTGTTGCAATCCGATGTTTCCCGAATTGTTTTCAATACCAATGGTGACATAATTTCCCGGGTTATTGTAAGTGCCTATTTGAGCCTGGTATTGGTAGGTAATAGAACTATCGTTTTTGCTCAGAATAATCTGGAATGTATTGCTTCCGGTATAACCGGCAGCAGCATCCCAAAATGGCACGTTGATATAAGAGACAACTAATGTATCCTCTGTTGGGCTAGTCCAATACCAGCACTCAGTTCCTGCGATCGGAGTTGAAGACGCATCCGTAAAGGTTAAATCGGATGCCATGGCTGCCATGTAGTTTTGTATGCCAGTGGCGGTAGGTATGGTTGGGAATGGATGTGCAACCGGGGTACTGGAAAATCCAATGTAACCGTTTGATCCAATACGGAACGTTGTTACATCATACCAATAAAAGTGAAATGGAAATCCGATGGTGTATGGTCCGCGTATGTTATCATCAGCAAGACCTGATACTTGTACTGCGCCAGGTGCGCCAACTATATTGATCCAGTTGTACGCGGGACCATTAGGGTCGTTGCTGTCACGCCAAACATAACCGTAGGTATCTGGACCACCACTGGTCTGTGCCATGGCGGGATTCGAGAAATGGAGCGTTGCAAACAGCAAGCCCATCAAGAAACAAAGGGTAATTTTTCTATTCATTGGTTTGGTTTTGTGGGTTAGTGGATAACAAATAACGAAACAAGTTTTTAAAAAACAAAGTCCGAAGGAACACCCTTCGGACTTCGTCGGTTGGCTTATTTAGCAGTTATTTCAATACATTTATTTTCAATGACTTATACCCTCCATCAAAAATTAAAGAAACCTGGTACAGTCCGGATGCTAAATGCTTGACAGGAATTTCAATCTGGTTTTTACCGGCTATGAATTGATCCTCCATGACCGAGACCATTTTTCCTGAGGCGTCTGTCAATATCAACTTTACTTGGGTCTCTTTAGCAAGTCCGATATTCAATTGAACCACCTCTGCAGCTGGATTTGGGTATGCAGAGAAAACTGTCACCGCTGATTGCTCACCCATGCCGGTCGATACCTCATCCCAGAGAATCAAATCATCCACACCGGCTTCAATCAAAGATCCTGCGTTGGCATCTTCGGCGATAAACCTGAGTGAAACCGTTGACGTTGGCGCCAAATAGTCTTGCACTCGAAATGCAAAGCGCCTCCAACTATGGTCAGACACATCTGTGTTTTCAACATCCACATAATTCACTCCATCGTTGGTGATGGCTACTTGCCAGAAATCAGTTCCAGGAGTAGACCCTTGATCATTGGTATACCAGCGATAGTAAGAGAAAGCAGGATTGGTGTAGTTTGACAAATCATAAACGGGAGACAACAATGTTGTCTTTCCTCCATCAACGTCGTTTTCGCCAGCTCCTGCGGTAGGACCACTGGCATTACCGGTAATGGCACAGAACTGACCGCCCAAGGTGTTTTGGTCACCTGGTTGTACCACAGATGTGCCAACGTATGAAGGAACGGGAATTTCAATAGCCCAATCTCCCGTTGTGGCGTTGTCAGATGGCAAGCCAGTTGTCCAACTACCGGCAAAAACATCGAAATCTTCTTGAAGCAGCAAATCGTATCCGACCATGATGTAATAAGGAATATTGGGATTCGATGCATCAGCACCTTGAGGTGTGATGTTTGTCAATGTTCCACAGTTGTCTTCAACGGCCAGATAATATTCGATTATAGTGCCTTTAGGCTGAGAGGGAATCGTACCAAGGTAGTTGGAACCACCAGCATTTGACAATACAAACGGTGTGAAGGCACCAGAATTACCTAGGCGGTAATAGCCACGAACAATGTTAGCAGAACCTAAACCTGGTATGGATGCATTCACATCCACAGGTATGTTTTCAATTGCCTGGAGCACCTGGTTGTGGTTCAAATTAACAGCGCCTCCCAAGGTGATACCATGAATGGCAAAACCAGAAGTTATATCACAAAAATTCGGAGTTCCGTTGGTCAAGTCGCCGTCATTATCATCTAGTGTCAATACCTCGTAAAGCACATCCTGGTACAATTGTCCCTCGCTTCCATCAGGACCAGTGATTCCTGCATAAAAACTTTCAGCGAACAGATCCACCATCTGCTGTAAATTTCCAAGATTCAAATACGTATCCCAAAAACATCCTGCGATGATTTCACCATCCGCATGTACCTGTCCAACCAAATCTTGAGGAAAAACTTTTTTGTTGATATCATAGCGACGCACAAATCCTGTGGGGTTGTTTTGATAGAACCCGATTCCCAGTATAGGTGAATCTGTAATACCCAATGCCCAGATATCGGCATACCCCTCTCCCATTGCTCCGTTATCGAAACTGAAACCTTGAGCCTGATAGAATTTATCGTTGATGCCATGGCCATATTCGTGGTAACAAACGTCGGCAACAAGGGATGTGGCATTGCAACCACCGCCTGCAGCATAAAAATTAATGGATGAACCGTCATAGAAGGCATTACAATTACCAGCCAAGTCCACATTGGCGGGCAAAGCAAAATCCAAGCCTGTGAACGAAGGATAGAACGATTTCATGAAATCGTGGACGGTATTCACCGCGTGGTAGGTGGTGCGTTGGCGTATATCGGTATTATTATCAGCTGTTAAATTGTTGATCCCTGGGTTCAGATTTACAGTCCATGAAGGTGTGGCGTTGTTGGTTCTTACTCGAACCCATCTGCCCTCTAGGGAAACCGTAGCAGTGGTTGATGTTGTGTTATTCAAGCCAATGTAACCTGTTGAATCCGTGTAGTAGGTTGTTCCACCTTGCACAACTTTTAAATTACGGAGAGGCTCAACTGTGGATGGATCATAGGGATGCGTGGTGTGCAATGTTCCAGATATATTCACATCCGTATTCGAAATATGGACTATCCGGTTGGTACGATACAATATTTCGCCATTGTTGGCATCAATCAATGTGTAGTAACGTCCTGGCATACCTTCATTATCGCGGTTTTCTACATTTATTTCATAGACCAATCGATAGTTAAATTCCCGATGCATTGGTATGGCAAGTATCTTAAGATTGTCGGAAGCGACAACCGAAGTGATTCCGGAAACACCATTAGTAGCATAATTTACGGCAGCTTGCTGAGTAAGATATGGAACAGTGGATATATTGATACGCGGATGGTATCCCAATGAAAACTGCATTACTCGGCCATCCTTGGTCATTTTAACCTGAACATTGGACCATAGGACCTCTACACCTTGGTAGCGTTGAATCCAGTTCACGTAATCATACTTCTTACCAGAAGTAACAGTGGATCGATAGACCAATTGGTTTTGCTGAAGTCCAAACCCTGCAAGTTCAGTACTCAAAAAACGTTCAGCTCGGGACATAGCATCGGAACCTGCCGATGGTATCGGCGTGCCAAAAGCCTTATGCGGCATCTGGTTTTCTTCATTGAAAACAACAGACCAATTGCCGTTTCTAGCAAAGAATTCGCTCCATGCAGCGCTCTTACGAAGCTGAGACTGATACATCAAGTCGTGCACCTTATGGGGGTTTTTGATGAAAGTCACCTTGAGAGGATCGGTATAACCATCAAAACGGCCACTGGCCAATAACAGATTTGCAGTGAGTAGCAAAAAGGAAATTGTAAAGATTTTTTTCATGTTGACGAATTGCTTTAAATCCAAAAATAAGCAAAACATAATGAATCTGATTGTCAGTGCCATGTAATTA
>JBKDSL010000163.1:0-25847 GCA_046340555.1 Bacteroidota bacterium | reverse complement strand
AGTCGTGACAAAAGTCACGATTTCGTTTGATTGATGGAGTTAAATTTCCGTTACCCATCCGTTAAGTCCGTTTGCTGCCAGGTGTGTTTTAACACTCTAAAATTGATATTTAATGAGCTCATTCAATGAAATAATCAACTCCGAAAAACCGGTCCTAGTCGATTTTTATGCTACTTGGTGTGGGCCCTGTAAGATGATGGAGCCGATTTTGAAGGAATTATCGGGAATGGTTGGTGATACTGCGCAAATTCTGAAAGTTGATGTAGATAAGAATCAATCGGCTGCCGCTGCATATAACATCATGGGGGTACCTACTTTGATGATTTTCAAGAAGGGCAAAGTGGTTTGGCGCGAGTCGGGAATTGTAGATGCTTCTGAACTGAGGCGAAAATTGGAAATGGCTTCAAACTCCTGAACGATTCAAAAATCATGTCCATGCTTTCTATTAGGAAGCATGTTTTCTATTTTCCAATCTATATTAGCCGTAAATGCCGACTTTCTTTCCTTGCTATCATAAATCTGGCAAACAGAACACGATTTTGGCGGAACACAGGGGTCGGCATGAATGAAAAATTCGACTTCACTACCTAGGCTATCCTTGATTAGTTTTTCAACAGAACTTACCTCCTTATGTGTGTCCTCCAGATTGTTGTACCAAGGTAACGTGATGTGGCAATCAACATGAAGATCTGTTCCATATTTCAATACACGCAGATTATGAATGTCGATCCATTTCTCACTACGATGTGATTGCATTTCCTTAACCAATATATCAAGTTTCTCCACATCAGCCTCTTCTAAAAGACTTGTAACGGATTTTTTAAGGATTTTGAAACCCGTAACCAGGATGACTACGCCAAATATGATTGCCATTACCAAATCGATCCATAACCATCCGGTAAACCAAATCAGAATCAGTCCTACAACCAGCCCAACGCTACTAACAGTATCGGAAATCAGATGCTTGCCATTGGCTGTCATTAACAGAGATCCGGTCTTTTTACCCTTAGCCACCAACATGCTACCCATGATGAGGTTGATTCCTCCGGATAGAGCTGAAAGCCACGCTCCAGTTTCCGGGTCATGTAATTTCGATGGAACAAAAAATCCGTAAATGGCGTTACCCATGATTGTTAAGCCGGCAATGAAAATCAATCCGCCTTCAAAACCGGCAGAAAGAAACTCTATTTTGCCATGTCCATAGGGGTGGTTTTCATCTTTAGGTTGCGAAGCATAATAGATGCTGTAAAGTGCAAAAGAGCCTGCTACCACATTTACAATAGACTCCAAAGCATCGGTAAGGATGGCGTTCGATTTGGTAATGAACCAAGCTGTGAATTTAATGCCTAGCAAGAGGGTGCTAACAGCCAAAACCCAAGCTAATGTTCGAACTCTTTCTTTTCCTTTGGCATCCAGTCCCGCCATATCTCTTGTAAATGGAAAGCGAATTTACAACATTGGTTTGAACCTGAATGCGTTTGGAAAACAGCTTTTTAATTACTCAGATGGATGAAGAATCAATAAGGGAACGCCTGGATGTTGGGCCATTTTTTTTGCGAGGCTTCGATGGAACAACATGGCTGGAAATTTTAAGCGATCAGACACCATAATTGCTAGGTCGGCTTGACTCTTCTGAATGAAATTCTTGATGCCGGTTTCAATATCGGAGTCAGTGCTTACAAACGCTGAACGGTTTCGGTATGCCACATGGTTCTTCACCAAATGCAATAATTCTTCATCACTTTTTTCTGTGTCGCCGTGGATACTGTTGTCGATGAACAGAAAATCCAATTCGGTTTGCATTGGATTCAATAAGGACTCTGCTTGGATTACCTCTTTGATGTGACGTTCGTCTAAATCTGTAGCAAATACGGCTTTTTTGAACTTCTGATAGACTGTGTTGGGAGGCACCACCAAGACTTTACAAGGTGCTTTATTGATGATGGATGTAGTGGTAGATCCTATGAGTAATTTTTCAACGCTACCTGCTGATGTTGCAGATGTTAAAATCAAATCAGCATTCAATTGCATCGCAATAGCTGCAACAACATCTCCTGCTAACCCTTTAACTACCTTGGTTCCAAAGATTATACCCGACATTTCTTGCTTCACGTTTTCTAAGCAATCTTTCATCCCAGATTCAGCATTCAATTGAGCTATTCGTTCTGATTCTTCTATGGCCGACAGAGGCATGTCTGCCGTATAAAATATCGGACTTTCGTAAGCGTGAACAATTTCAATTGTAGCGCCATAATCCTTAGCCATGCCTATGGCATATTTCAATGCGGAATGTGCCCCTTGGCTGTAGTCGGTTGCAACTAGTACCTTTCTCATGTGTATGGTTTTTACTTTATTAAACAGTCAAAGGAAATCTGGTCCCATTCCGTTGGAACCAACATTACCAGAAGCAATAATGAAAGCCGCACGAAAACGTGCATCTCATCCCAAATCGGTTTTGACCAACTAAATCCGAGGGTGACCACTATAAGATTTAGGCAAAGTGCCAAAGCTGAAATGGACTTAAATATCCCTAGGATCATCATCCCTCCAGCAATCAATTCAATCCAAGAACTAATAAATGCTGTAACGTTCACGAGCCATGATGGTATTAATCCGTTTCCAAAACCGTTATTTATAGCATTTGAAACTTGTCCAATTCCGACTTTGAAAATCTTGTCATAGCCCTGGAAAAGAAAGAGCAAACCTAAAATTATCCTGGCGGTCATGATAGCAATCGACTTGCCTATTTCATAATTAAGCGACCAAATTTCCATATCGCCAAAGTAGGCTGAGGATTCTTGATTGAATATGATTTCAGTCAGCATTATGGGGATTCGATTAGCATTCGTTTAAATTCATATAAAAATCAGTAAATCAATGTTTTGCAACAAGGTTTTTAAGTTATTTATTTGATAGATTTGCATGATGGTTTACATTCGTTGGATTCCCAAATACGCACTTTTATTTTTTTCTCTTTTCACATTTATCTGTTTCCATAACCGGGTATTTGGTCAGGACCGTGTTGTTACAGCGGGCTTTCAGTATAAGCCTCTATTCTCAAGCAAGTTTTTCAAGACAGGACCTCAAGAGTTGACATGGAACGCAAAGTATTATGATACTATTCCACAACTTATTTATCAGGACTCTGCTTTTTTCAAAATCTCTCCTGAATCTGGTTATTGCATTGGTATGGTGATCAGGGCAGGATTATCTGATACTTGGTCATTGGAAACAGGTATCAATTTCGTGCGACGGAATTATCAATTGGATATGTCCGATTCCACAGGTTCCGAAAGCACTGATTTTAGTTTAGTCAGTTATCAAATTCCAGTTCAAGCACTTGTTTTCATACAGCTCTCTGACCAAGTTTTCATGGATGTTTCAATGGGATTGGCAGCCGACTTTTATCCATCCGACATAGCCACGTACGGCGATCGATTCATACATTCATCTTCTCGTTTATCTTGGCTATCCGCATCACTTTTAGCTAATATTGGCTGGGAATACCGAACAACCGAATCCGGTTATTTTTACTTGGGTGCCTCTTACAATAGGCCTTTTAACTCAATAATGCGATCATTTTTTAAGCGTCCAACCACTGATTACGGTCCAGAAGAATATATCGACCTTAAAGGAAACTACTTGACTGTCGATTTGCGATATTTCTTCCACTCGGATCCCGTAAAACGAAAAAGTAAAAAGCGCTAGAGGAAGTAGTCAATCTTTCTAAAAGTAATATACTCCCACCTCAAATCTCACAACATTCAAGCTTTGCTGTTTCTCCGCTTTCTCCCGCCGTTGTCCGATAACTATCGGACTCCCGCCACTGTTACCACCTCCGCCGCAACCAAACACACAATCATTTACCCATTAATTAACATTTAATTAACATAATGGCTTGTAAGTCAATCTAACTTTGCACGAACTTAAACATGATGACTCCGGATTCAATAAAAATACTTTTGGTAGATGATGAACCGGATATTCTTGAGTTCATGGAGTACAACCTCAAAAAGGAGGGTTTCCAGGTTTATGTGGCCAAGAACGGACAAGAGGCTGTTGACAAGGCTAATGAGTTGAAACCTCATTTGATTATATTAGACATCATGATGCCTGAAATGGATGGTATTGAAGCCTGTCGCGCCATTCGGTCGAATCCTGAACTGAACCATACATTAATTGCATTTTTAACGGCACGAAACGAGGATTACTCTCAAATCGCTGGATTTGACGTCGGAGCTGATGATTTCATCAGTAAGCCGATCAAGCCTAGGGTATTGGTCGGTCGGATTAAAGGACTTCTTAGAAGGGTAGGAGTTAATGGCACAGATGATACTTTACGCATCGGTGATCTGGTCATAGATCGTGAAAAATACTCTGTTACCTACAAGAACCAAGAGTTGATGTTTCCGCGCAAGGAGTTTGAGCTGTTGTCTTTGCTAATTTCCAAGCCTGGAAAGGTTTTTACAAGAGATGAAATCATGAACAAGGTGTGGGGTGACGACATTATAGTAGGGGATAGAACGATTGATGTCCACATACGTAAGATTCGCGAAAAGTTAGGCGACGACTCCATTAAGACCATTAAAGGCGTAGGGTATAAGTACGACCAATAGCCTGATTCACTTTTTTCTTTAAATTTGTGTGAAACAGGTAATTCGAGACCCGTCATTGAGTTTATTCAGACCTAGAAAATTAAGCATTTTCACGGGGCTTTTTTTGGCGATTGTAGCTGAATTGGCATTCGTGTTGGTATCCAAAGGTTGGCAATATCCTGTATTGGCAATCATTTATTTTCTGGTTATCTGGTTTTGTTCCTTTCTAATTGTCAACTATTCTCTAGACAGATATTTTTATCAGAATATCCGTTCAATTTACAACAACATCCTTCAACTTAGGAGTGGATCAGTTGGCTTTATTCCGCGTAAATTGAAGGACCATGAAATCATTCCCGAGATTAACAGGATTTTGATTGATTGGGAAAAGGAAAAGCGACTGGAAATCGATAGATTGAAAGAGATGGAGGTCTTTCGGAAAGAGTTCCTTGGCAATGTGTCACATGAACTCAAAACCCCCATTTTCACCATCCAAGGTTATATTCACACATTGTTGGATGGCGGGATTGAAGACATGGATGTGAATATCCTTTATCTGCAAAGAGCATCAAAGGGTATCGAACGCTTGATTTCGATAGTTGATGATTTGGAAGTGATCAGCAGACTTGAAGGAGGAGAGCTGATGTTGGAGTCGCGCACATTTGAAATCGGAGAACTTGCATCCGAAGTCATAGAATCCTTGGAATTTAAAGCGAAAGAGAAATACATCTCGCTTTTGATTCGCGATCCTGAAAAATCACGTCATTATGTTTTAGGCGATAAAGACCTGATTCGTCAAGTATTGGTTAACTTATTGGTCAACTCCATCAAATACGGAAAGGAACGCGGAACTACCTGGGTTGAAGTTTCTGATCAAGGAGATTTTGTCACTATATCTGTATCCGACGACGGAATCGGAATTGAAAGTTACCATTTACCACGACTATTCGAACGATTTTATCGCGTAGATAAAAGTCGTTCGCGTGACCAGGGCGGCACAGGGTTAGGGCTTGCCATCGTAAAACATATATTGGAAGCTCATGGAGAACGGATAACAGTTGAAAGCGTCTTGGGTAAGGGAACTACTTTCAGGTTTACTTTGAAGAAAAGCAAATGAGTTTTAAGAAAAAGAAATATTTATACTTATTGAGGCACGCCAAAGCTGAAAAGGGTTGGGCTGGATTGGATGATATGGATAGGCCATTGCATCCAATTGGAGTAGATGAGGCGAGTCGTATTGCAACCATGTTCGGCGCCGTTTCGCCTTTGCCCGATATGGTGTTGTCCAGCCCTTCGGTAAGAACTTACTCAACAGCATTGGTTTTTTGCAAAATCCTAGGTTTCGATTGCGACAAAATCAAACTTGATCAACGAATCTACGAGGCTGATTTGAAATCACTGATGCGTGTAATATCTGAAATTCCCAATCAAGTGGATTCTGTATTGATGGTCGGGCATAATCCGTCAATGACTCAATTGGCCGACTATTTTCATGGTAATCTAGCTCACATGAGTACTTCTTCGCTTATAGGCTTCTCTTTGCAAGTGGATGAATGGATGCACTTTGATATCGCCAACACCCAGTTGATTTGTCAATTTGTACCATGACCAATTATGTTAGCCAAATATTAAATTTGGTCGGATAATCAGCATCAGTCGCTTAATTTTCAATATTTACCTTGTATAAAAAATCCAATAAAAATCATGGGTAACAAAATAAAAAAGGTAATCGAATCCGAAGTACAGGATCTTGTGTTTGGTCGTTTATCCAAAATAGATGCCGCAGCCGCTAAAGCAATTGCCAAAGTTGTTCGATCTACTTCCAAGGAAATAGCCAAAAAGTTCGTCAAGGCAATTGCCAAAGATCAAAAGAAGGAAGCTCCTGCCAAATCCTCGCCAGTCAAGAAAAAGTCTAGTTCAACAAAATCCAAGAAACAGGTAGGCAAGCTTAAAACGGCTTCCAAAAAGACTGTTTCGACTCCCCGAAAAGGGAAAAAGTGAATTTATGCTCGATAAGGAATACCTGTTAAACCGTGAATTGAGTTGGCTCACATTCAATGCACGTGTTCTTCAAGAAGCCGAAGACGACTCGGTACCTTTACTTGAGCGCATCCGGTTTCTTGGTATTTATTCCAACAATCGTGATGAGTTTTTCAGAGTAAGGGTAGCAACTGTGAAAAGACTGCTCCGCTTTTCTAAAAAATTGGACGTTCTACAAGGAGAGGAGCCTGTTGAGTTGATGGAGAAGATCCAGAAGGAGATTATTCGACAGCAATCAAAATTCGATAACATTTATACTATACTCTTGAGTGAGCTCGCTGAAAACCATATTCGTATGGTTGACGAGAAACAATTAAACAAGGCTCAAGGCGCTTTTGTAAATGAGTATTTCGATGACGTCGTGCGCCCGTTGCTATTCCCTGTATTTCTTGATACAGCCCCTAGCTTTCCATACTTGACAGATAAATCCATTTATCTAACCGTAAAACTTTCTGATAATTCTGGAAAGAAAAAAAACAAGTACGCGCTTGTTGAAATACCCAGAAAAGGTGTGTCCCGGTTCTTGCTTTTACCATCGCGCCGTAATTGTTGGGATGTGATGTTGCTTGACGATGTTATCCGATTCAACTTGCACAAGATATTTTCTGTGTTTGGGTATGACAATGCAGTGTCGCATGTCATTAAAATAACACGCGATGCAGAATTGGACTTGGATACCGACGTTTCCCGAAGCTACGTGGAAAAGATTTTCCGCTCGATAAAAAACCGCAAAAAAGGGTCTCCGGTTCGATTGGCATACGACAAATTGATTCCGAAGGATATGTTAGAACTTTTGGTTTCACGCATGAAGTTTCGAAAAACCGACAATCTGATTCCCGGTGGTCGAACACATAACTTCAAAGACTTCATAAACTTTCCTAAAGTTGGACCATCTAATTTGTGGTATAGGAAAATTGAACCTGTTCCTAATCCTACCTTGGAAAAGCATAGGTCTTCTTTCGATGCTATTTCCAAGCGGGACTTATTGCTGTTTTTTCCATATAACAACTACAATTACATTTTGGATGTTTTGCGTGAGGCTTCAATAGACCCGAAGGTGGACACTATAATGATTACTTTGTATCGTGTTGCCCAAAATTCCATCGTTGTAAATGCCCTTATAAACGCTTTGAAAAACGGAAAGAAGGTTTTAGCTGTGGTTGAATTACAGGCACGCTTTGATGAGGAATCCAACCTTTACTGGGCAGAACGGCTTCAAGACGAAGGAGGCCAAGTTATTTTCGGAGTTCCGGGATTAAAGGTGCATTCCAAATTCTTTTTGATTACCCGAAAAGAAAATGGTAAGGCGGTAAAGTATGCTCATGTTGGAACGGGCAACTTCAACGAGTCTACTGCAAGTATTTACTCGGATATCAGTCTTTTGACTCGAGATAAACGTATCACTGAAGAAGTTGAAAAGCTCTTTGGATTTTATAAGAACAACTATAAGACAGGTTCATACAAGCATCTGATTGTAGCCCCTTGGGATATGCGCAAAAGGTATCTGGCTCTGATCAATAAGGAGATACACAACGCTAAAGAGGGTAACGAAGCATTCATCTATCTCAAATTGAATTCAATTGTTGATGAAGAGCTGATACGTAAATTATACGCTGCATCCAAAGCCGGTGTGAAAATCAAAATGCTTGTCAGAGGGATTTGTTCCCTTGTGCCTGGTATCAAAGGGGTAAGTGAAAACATAGAGGTTCGCAGCATAGTTGACAAATACCTTGAACACTCCCGCATCATGGTGTTTTGCAATGGTGGTGATATGCGCTTTTATTTGTCATCGGCGGACATTATGAGCCGAAACCTAGACCATCGATCTGAAGTGGCTGTACCTGTTTTTGACATTGAAGCACAAAAGATGTTATTGCGATACATGGAATTGCAATTCGCTGATAATGTTAAATCAAGGATTATTGAACAGAATATGCGGAACCGCTATTTTACAGGGGGCTCTACAAAACAGGTTAGGTCTCAGTTGGAGTTTTACAAAGTACTAAAATCGCTTAATAAGTGAATTTCCCTATTTTTGTTATTATAGCGGCTTATATTAGTTAGATTATGGATTTTTTGAAGTTCGGAGCTATTGACATAGGCTCCAACGCCCTGCGATTATTGTTATGCAATGTATATGAAGACGGCGCTGAGCCTCTTTTCAAAAAAGCAGAACTCTTTCGTTTTCCATTGAGGCTTGGCGAGGATTCCTTTTTAAATGGGAAAATCAGTGATGCTACTGTAGACAAGTTGGTTCATGTGATGAAGGCCTACAAACATCTCCTGGAAGCTTATGGTGTGATAGATTACCGTATTTGTGCCACTGCGGCTATGCGTGAAGCCAGTAATAGCAAATTTGTTATTGACACTGTTTTCAAGCATTCTGGATTGAAGATTGAAGTTATAGATGGTAGGACAGAGGCCGAATTGATATACGCAAATCATATTGAAAAGCTCTTGGATCCGGGCCAATCGTATTTGTATATTGATGTTGGAGGTGGAAGCACGGAGCTTACATTGTTTTCCAAGGGAAAAACACTTTTTTCGAATTCATTCAATATCGGAACTATTCGAATGCTGCATGGTCGAGTGGATCAGGATATATGGAACTCATTCAAAGAATCGGTCTACCATATAAGAAGCCTTGTCAGTTCTGACGAACTAATAGCAATTGGTTCAGGAGGAAACATCAATAAGATATTCAAATTGGCTGGGCGCAAAGAAGACCAATACATATCGTTCAAAAAAATACAGGCACTTTACGATGAGGTATCTATCCTTACTTACGAAGATCGGATTTCCAAACTAAAGTTGAATCCAGACCGAGCTGATGTAATTGTTCCTGCCTTCAAGATTTTTTTATCCATAATGAAATGGAGTAATACTGACAAACTAATTGTTCCTCAGGTAGGGCTTTCCGATGGTATTGTACATTCCTTATATGAGCAGTTTTGCTTGACTGATAAAAGATAGCATAAAATTGTTATTTAATTAATATTCAGTGTTTTTCAAATTAATTTTGAATTAACATTGGAATAATAAGTACTTAATGATGGGATGTTTCCTTTGCAATTGATAAAAAGGAAATATCCAACACATGAAATCATTATTATCCAGCTTGTTATTCATTTTATTGTCGCTCTCCCTTGCAAATGCACAGACTGGCAGTATTAAAGGTGTAATTAAAGAGCAAACAACAGGTATGGGTTTACCTGGTGCCAGTGTTGTTATCGATGGAACAACCAATGGAGCCATGACAGATATCAATGGCAATTTTGAAATCCGAAGCTTGAAAGCAGGCACTTATGTCCTTAAAACCAGTTATGTAGGCTTCGTTTCAGAAACTTCACAACCGATAAAAGTTAGTGAGGGGGAAAGTGCCTATTATTCAATTACCTTAAAAGAAAATATTAACCAGCTTCAAGGAGCTGAAGTCTTCTCAACTCGCCGCTACAATACGGAAAATGCTGTGATGATGGAGATGCGAAAAAGCGAAGTGGTTTCAAATGGGGTGTCAGCTCAACAAATATCAAAATCTCAAGATAGAACCGCTACCGATGTGATTCGCAGGTTACCGGGCGTTACTGTTCAAGATAACGGATTTGTTATAGTAAGGGGTTTGGCGGAACGTTATAATGTTACATTATTGAATGGGGTAGCAGCTCCTAGTATGGATGCCGATAAAAGGGCATTTGCCTTGGATGTGATTCCAAGCGCAATGCTTGACCGCCTCGTGGTGGTTAAAACCGGATCTCCCGAACTTCCCGGGGATTTCTCAGGTGGTTTGGTCAGAATTCACACACGTGATGTATCAGACGATAACCAAATTCAAGTAGGATATACCTCTGGAATCAGGGTGGGAACCACCTTTTCTGAGTTTTATCAAGCTCCTAAAGGTTCTACTGATTGGCTTGGAGCTGATGATGGAACACGTGCGCTTCCAGGTTTTTTCCCTTCCAACTTATACGATGTTAAAGATCCCAAGGCACTTGCCAATTTAGGTAAGGCACTTCCTAATAATTGGGTGGCTGTTAAAACCAAAGCGGGAATGGATAAGCGCTTTAGCGCAACAGTATTCAATAATCTTAAGATTGGTAAAACCAAGGCTTCCAACGTTACTTCACTCCAATATGGATTGACTTATGACTCTTATCATGCCGACAACTATAGTTATAATGCCTACGATCCTATAAATGAGGTAAGTGATACCATTTATGATTATGATGATGAAACCTATAAGGAAAATGTCAGATTGTCATTGATGCATAATTGGACACTCTTACTGTCACCGGCTTCAAAAATAGAGTTCCGAAATTTCTTTAATCAACAAGGCACCAACCAGGCTGTATTGCGTACCGGCTCCAATTTTGAAGAGGGTAGTCTGGTAAAAAGCTATGCGTTTCGCTACCAGCAACGTACCGTTTACAGCGGTCAGTTGGCTGGCAGTCATGATATGATGGCGGGAACTGCCAAGTTAGATTGGCTACTCGGTTATGGTTATTCAAATACAAGCGAGCCTGATTTCAGAAGAATCAGAACCAAGAAAGACATAAGTGCTGTTTCGGACTCGATTCCTTATCAAGTAATCATCGCACCCTCTGCTTCAACATTGGATGCAGGAAGATTCTATTCAAATCTGATGGAAAATACAGGAACCGCAGGCCTGAATTTCACCAAAGATTTGAAATCGAGGTCTGAGGAGCTGATGCCAAAGTTCAAGTGTGGATTGTATTCCGAAACGAGGATGCGTTCTTTCGATGCGCGTTGGATGTCTTACAAGCAATCCAAATTGGGTTTGTTCAATAACTCCTTGCTGCTTCTTCCACTTGATCAGATTTTCGCTCCTGAAAACATCAATGACACCACCGGGTTTAAGTTGGAGGAAGGTACCAATCCAAGTGATAGTTATGATGCATCCAACATGTTGTTAGCCGGTTATACAGGAATTTCTTGGCCTTTTTCAAAGCGATTGAATTTGTCGGGTGGATTTAGGTTTGAGTATAACAGACAAATGTTATCCAGTAGGGATTATTCAAATAGAAAGGTGGAGATTGATAACATGGTTTCATCCATATTGCCATCAATCAACATGGGTTATGCATTGAATGATTTCTCTCAAATACGCTTGGCTTATTTTAAAAGTGTGAATAGGCCGGAGTTCCGGGAACTCGCTCCTTTTGCGTACTATGATTTTACTTTCAATAATGTGCTTACAGGAAATCCTGACCTCGAGACTCCATCCATTCACAACATGGATATCCGATACGAATTTTACCCTTCCAATGGTGAAATGTTTTCGGTGGGTCTATTCCATAAAGTATTCAATAACCCAATTGAAATGTTTTTCGTTCCAGGCTCGGGCGGTGGTGGTACCCGTAATTTTACTTTTGGTAATGCAGATGGAGCTACAAGCACAGGCTTGGAATTTGAACTCAAAAAAACACTACGAAGTTCGGTTGAAGGATTGCCGGTTGGCAAGTGGGCGCGCTTCCTTGCACGTACGGGTGTGAACATGAATCTTACTTGGATTCGTAGCGAGGTTAATCTAGGTGATGATGTAGTTGGCCAAGAGTCAAATCGACCTATGACAGGCCAGTCGCCATATATGGTAAACGCTGGGATTTTCCACAACAACTTGGAAGCTGATTTGCAGATTTCACTTATGTATAATATTGTTGGGAAAAGGGTTTTCGCTGTTGGAACATACGGCACTCCCGATATTTACTTTATGCCTCGCAACTCTGTAGATTTGACCATTACCAAAGGATTAGGGAAATACACCGAAATCAAAGTTGGCATTCAGGATCTGTTGTCACAGGATGAGCTTTATAAGCAGGACTCCAATGGAAACGGATCGATAGACAGTAAGGATGAGGATGTCTATCGAATCAATAGGGGAGCATATATCAGTACTGGCGTTTCATTTAAGTTTTAAGCTTTAGGTTTACTTCTGGTTAACATAAAAGGGTATTTATTTAACGACAAGTGAACATCGGATTAATCATCCGGTAACACTTGTTGTTTTTTTTTGCATCATCAAATTAACCAAAAATCTAAAAGATGAAAACACTTAAATCCATCAACATGACAAGGTCCGGATTCCGCACCCTGATGGCTGGCCTGCTGCTAACCGGCCTATCTATTACTTCTTGTAAAAAAGACGATGATGAAACACCACCTCCTACAGGCGGAACCACCATCGAGATCAGTGGAGATATCACTGCAAACACCACATGGTCCTCTAATAACAAGTACGTTCTTAAAGGCTTTGTATATGTTAAAAGTCCTGCTGTACTTACTATCGAACCAGGTACCATCATTCGAGGCGACAAAGCCACCAAGGGCACATTGATTATAGAACGCGGTGCTCAAATATTTGCTGTAGGAACACAGAACAGTCCAATTGTATTCACATCCAATGAAGAAAAAGGGAATCGTTCTTATGGTGATTGGGGTGGTATTATCATTTGTGGCAGAGCTCCTATAAATTTACCAGGAGGCGAAGGCACCGTAGAAGGTGGTACAAATGCAATCTATGGTGGTACTAATGCTGCAGATAATTCCGGTAAGTTGAAATATGTGCGTATAGAATTTTGTGGGATAGCTTTTCAGCCAAACCAGGAAATCAACGGTCTTACTATGGGTGGAGTAGGTAACGGTACGGAAATTGAATACGTCCAGATTTCGTACAGTGGCGATGATTCATACGAATGGTTTGGTGGTAATGTAGATGCTCGCCATTTGATAGCTTTCCGTGGATGGGATGATGACTTCGATACAGATAACGGATATTCAGGCAGAATCCAATTCGCTGCTGCTTTTCGCGATAAGGATATCGCCGATCAATCCGGATCAAATGGTTTTGAATCTGACAACGATGGCCAAGGAACTACAGCTACTCCATTTACAAAAGCTATTTTCAGTAATGTAAGCATGTTTGGTCCTCTGGAAACAAGTTCCACCACTATCAACACCCAATTCAAGCGTGGAGCTCACTTGCGTAGGAATACTCAAACTTGTTTATATAATTCATTGATTGCTGGATTCCCAACAGGTTTGTTTGTTGATGGTTCTTTGGCTGAAACAAATGCAACGAATGGCGACCTTCAAGTACGTAATACCGTGATTGCCGGTAGCACAACTCCGCTTGCTGCTTCAGCATCATTTGATATTCAAACTTGGTTCAATACTGCTAGCTACGGGAACACAATCCTTCCGGCTTCAACAGACATATTGAATTTCTATCCAGTGAACCTCTCAAATCCTTCGGTTTTGCCTCAATCAGGTTCGCCATTGCTAAGCGGAGCTGATTTCACATCAGCCAACCTTCAAGGCGGTTTCTTTACAAACGTGAATTATCGTGGTGCCTTTGGTGCAAATAATTGGACTCAAGGTTGGACTAATTTTGATCCTCAGAATACCGATTATTAATTACTCAGGTTTTAGTTTAAAGGCAGCGGAATTCCTCCGCTGCTTTTTTTTGCCTATCTGTTGTTGAAAGTGAAATCGCCTTTTGAATCCGCGTCAATCCATATTTCCCCATCCTTGTTAACAGAACCTGAAAGAATCTGTTTGCTCAGTTCATTCAATATCCGCTTTTGAATGACTCTTTTCATGGGTCTGGCACCGAATTGCGGGTCGAATCCTAGTTGAGATAACCAGTCTGTCGCCGCATCAGATAATTCCAATCTGACACCTTGATTTTGCAACATTTTCCTGATGCCGTCAATCAATATGACTACGATTTTCCTGATTTCGTCACGATCGAGTGGATTGAACATGATGATTTCATCGATTCTGTTCAGAAATTCAGGGCGTATGGTTTTTTTCAATAAATCGTATACGGCTACTTTCGTGGATGCTATCACTTCTTCGCGGTTGTTGTCATTCAGATCCTCGAACTTCTCTTGTATTAGGTGCGCTCCGATGTTGGAAGTCATTATGATGATGGTGTTTTTGAAATTCGCGGTTCTTCCTTTGTTGTCGGTCAACCTTCCATCATCTAAAACTTGTAGCAGGATATTGAAAACATCCGGATGGGCTTTTTCGATTTCATCCAGCAGTATCACCGAGTAGGGTCTTCTCCTTACAGCTTCTGTAAGTTGTCCCCCTTCATCATATCCGACATAGCCGGGAGGCGCTCCAATTAGTCTTGATACCGTGTGTCGTTCCTGGTATTCACTCATGTCGATGCGGGTCATGGATTGTTCATCGTTGAATAGATATTCAGCCAATGCTTTGGCTAATTCCGTTTTTCCAACCCCGGTAGTGCCTAGGAATATGAACGAGCCTATGGGGCGTTTCATATCTTGTAAGCCGGCTCTGCTCCGCCTTACGGCATCTGCTACGGCGGTTATAGCATCTTCTTGGCCAACCACTCGCTTATGCAATTCATCTTCGAGAGATAATAGTTTTTCTCTTTCACTTTGCAGCATTTTTCGAATAGGAATGCCTGTCCATCTCGAAACTACTTCCGCAATATCCTCACTGTCTACCTCTTCTTTAATCATAGCTCCCTTGGAAGCCTGTAAAGTGGTTAACTGGTTCATCAATTCCGATTTCTTGGCTTCGGCGTCTTTGATTCTGCCATATCGAATCTCCGCAACCTTGCCATAGTCGCCGGATCGTTCGGCTTGTTCGGCCTCCAGTTTGAACTGTTCAATGGCTTCCTTGAGGTTTTGTACCTGCTCTACTAGTTCTTTCTCTGATTGCCATTGTGCCTTTATCGAATCCCTTATCTCAGAAAGGTTGGTGATTTCTTCACTTAGTTCAGCCAATCTTTTTTCATCGTGCTCTCTTTTGATGGCCTCTCGTTCGATTTCCAATTGCAGTATTTTCCTTTGAACTTCGTCCAATTCCTCTGGAACGGAGTCAATTTCCAACCTCAGTTTTGATGCGGCCTCATCAACCAAGTCTATCGCTTTGTCTGGTAGGAACCTGTCCGATATATACCTTTCTGAAAATTCAACCGCGGCAATGATCGCCTCATCTTTGATTCGAACCTTATGGTGTGACTCATAACGGTCCTTCAACCCTCGTAATATAGCTATCGCATCTTGTGTATCTGGTTCTTCCACCATCACCTTTTGGAAACGACGCTCCAATGCTTTGTCTTTTTCAACATATTTCTGGTACTCCGACAATGTGGTAGCACCAATGGCTCTCAGTTCTCCTCGAGCTAAGGCAGGTTTCAAAATATTAGCAGCGTCCATGGCTCCTTCGCCTCCTCCTGCGCCAACCAATGTATGTATCTCATCAATGAACAGCACAATGGAGCCTTCGGCACTTATTACCTCTTTTACTACCGATTTCAAACGCTCTTCAAATTCGCCCTTATATTTGGCCCCCGCAATCAATGCTCCCATATCCAAAGAATATATGGTTTTGGTTTTTAAGTTTTCGGGAACATCTCCGTTGATGATACGATGCGCCAGGCCCTCCGCTATGGCGGTTTTACCCACACCAGGCTCGCCAATCAATATGGGATTGTTTTTGGTTCTTCTTGATAAAATCTGAAGTACTCTCCGTATTTCCTCATCTCGGCCTATCACGGGGTCTAGTTTTCCTTGTCGGGCCAATTCGTTCAAGTTCTTGGCATATTTTTCCAAAGAATTATAAGTTTCCTCGGCACTCGCACTGGTTACCCTTGAGCCTTTTCTTAATTCAGCCATAACTTTTCTCGTATCGTTCTCGTTGATTCCTGATTCCCGCATAAGTTGTGCGGTTTTATCCGATCCGCTAAGTATTCCTAAAAAAAGATGCTCCAAGGTCACAAATTCGTCCTTGAATTCTTTCAAATAGGAGTTGGCTTTTTGTACAGCTTTTACCGCGTCGTTTGATAAGTACTGGCTGCCTCCGCTTACCTTTGGATATTGTTCAACTATTTTGTCTAGCCTGTCATCAAAAGCTTGAGTGTTTACATTTATTTTTTTCAAAATAAATGGCACTACATTTTCGTCGGCATCCATCATGGATAATAGCATGTGACCTGTTTCGATGGATTGATGTCCCTGTTGCATGGCCATGTTTTGGGCTTGCTGAATTACCTCTTGGGACTTGATGGTGAAATTATTTAAGTTCATTTTTCAGATGTTTCTATGTTTACTTCGGATGTGTAATCATAAACTGGACCAAGGCAGTTTCTTGGTCTTTTTGTGGACAATTTGTCATGTTAAGCTTAGGCTTATTGACAAAAGTTCGCATTTGCGGATTCTTTTTGCTTTAATTTTGGGGTATGGATACCCTTACACATATTGTGGTTGGAGCTGCTGTTGGAGAACTTATTCTTGGAAAAAGGATAGGTAAGAAGGCGATGCTTTGGGGGGCTTTGGCGGGAAACGGCCCTGATGTAGATGCTGTCATGAATTTCTTTGTCTCGGAAGTTGACTCTTTGGTATTGCATCGTGGAATTACCCATTCAATATTTGTTTCCGCTTTGGTTGGTCCGTTGTTAGGATGGGTTTTGAGCAGTTATCATGGTCGAACAAACTTACTTGCATGGATGTCGCTCTTTACAGTGAATTTATGGGTTCATGAACTCCTCGACACTTGTACGATGTATGGCACAGGGTTGCTGATGCCATTCAGTGATGAGCGCTTCGCATTCAACAATATTTTTGTGGTGGATCCTATTTATACGCTACCCTTGATTGTGTCCACGGTAATGCTTGTGTTTATGAAATCTGATTTCCGTCATCGTTTGAAATGGAACCTATCTGGTCTTGTGATTTCTTCCTCCTACATGGCACTTACCTTCGTCAACCATGGGGTTGCAGCAAATGCTTTAAATAAGACTTTGGAGAAACGGAATATTAGTGTAATCAAAACCAATACCGCGCCAACGCTTTTCAATTCGTTTTTATGGAATGTAACAGCCCAGACAGATTCCGGTTATTGGAGTGGTTATTACTCGGTTTTTGACGATTCGGATACGGTGTATCTATACTTCTTACCGAAGTATGCCGAATTAGAGAATAAGTTTGATGATGATGATACCGTAATTAAGCTTAGGAGTTTCTCGAATGGCTTCGGAATAATTAGGGAAACGCCTTCCGGAAGCTTTTTCCATGATTTGCGGTTCGGACAAGTACAAGGTTGGTCCGACCCCGAATCTCCCTTCGGATTCTCTTTCAATCTTTCAGCTGAAGCTGACAACTCTATGGTGGTTCAGCAAGGGCGTATTTTGGGTCTGCAGAAACCTGTTTTTTCCAGTATGCTGAATCGAATTACTAACGAACCAGTCAGTCGTTGACTCCAAAAATGCGATTCATCGCAAATAGCATTCGTAGGGAAATCCTCACTAACCTATAAGATATCCATCGAGATAGCTGTGCTTGCCATGAGGAAGATCTGATGAAGGAGTCGTTGGTTACGAGGGTGCACTCATTTTTGATCACATCAAGCAGGTGCTCGTTGAATTCGCCGCAGAACTTTGTATTGACCACATCCAAATTCAGTTCAATACTAATATAAGCACTCAGTTGGTTCTGGTTGTAGGACCCAATGGTGGCCCATTGCCGGTCGATTACCGCTGCCTTGCCATGAACCATTGTGTGTTCGCATTCATAAATACTGATTCCTGAGCGTAGTAGCCGGCCGTAAAGGTATTCGGATGCTCTCTTAACTACAGGTACATCTGAAAACCTAGTCATAATGATTCGTACCTGTACGCCTCTGCTGGCAGCTCTCCTGATCAAGGATATGAATCTTCTGCCAGGTAAAAAGTAACCTCCAACAATTGTAATCTCTTTTTGGGCGGATCTAACCGCCTGATTGTAACTTCTAGTGATGTCACGGCGGTTTCTCAAAAAGTCGTTTCTCCGCATCCTGGTCCATATACCTTCAGGATCTGGACCCATGGCTTTTATCCACTTGGATGGTAATTTCAACCTGCCTGGGGCGAATTTCCTTTCCAAGACCTCTGTGCAAAATTCCGCTAGTTGAACACATATAGGGCCCTCTACCAAAATACCATAATCGAGCCAAGCTTCTTTTCCATTGGTGCCACGGTATCTGTCAGCAACATTCATCCCCGCCACAATAGCAAGACATTCGTCGAATACAAAAACCTTATGATGCATCCTTCTTCCAAAGTAAAAGTCACCTATGGACGCATATGGCTGAAACCGTTTTAAGAAAATCCCTGCTTGTGACATTTTCTCTTCGTCTAGCTTATCAAGTTTTGCCGATCCGAAATCATCCACAACCAAATTGACCTCAACTCCGCGATTTGCAGCGTTTATCAGTTCATCAATGACCATTTTGCCCGTGGAATCCGATTCTAACAGGTAAACTTGAAAATGAATAACCGAACTAGATTTTCTTATTTGTTCTATCAATTCGTTGAAAAAACCTTCCCCGCCTCGCAACCACTCTACCCGTTGAGTGGGTAAGTAGCTCTCATTGTTATTTACATATCGTATCAGGTCCATTTCATTATTGTTGTTTATTAACAAAAATCTATCGCATTATTTGTTATTAATTCATCGAAAAGTCAAACACAAAACATGCAATTAGGTTATATTTTTGATGTGAAAATAACAAAGTTGACGGTGAATCGTTATCCTTTGTCTGATTTTCAAAAGCAGTCCACTCGTCAATATATTCTTAACTCAATCATTAATCCATGTGTCGCTATATCTTGAGGTTTTCCATAACTGTACTGGTTGTTTCTGGGATGTCAATAATGGCAATTGCTGGATGCACATTCCCTTCACCTGAAAGCAATAATCCGGTTCTTGCAAATAATGAACCCAATGAGCGGTTTTTGGAGAGGATCGTTATCGGTTATGGAACAAAAAGCCAAAGCAAGTTCATTAACAACGCCGCTATATTCAAAGAAGGTTGGGATACATTATCTCACGTTCGTTTTTGGCAAGAGATTATGGCCATGCCTCATGATTCTTTGTTGTTAAATGTGGCCCATCTGAGAAAGCCGCTTTTTTCCCTGCATGTATCCGATTGGAGCTGTCAAACTGTTGATGAGAAGGATGAATACAAGCGACTGGTTTGCGTTAGCAATGACCTTTCATCAGCTACTTCCATTTATGCTACCGCTGGCAAGGAACACTTTTTTGAATTTCGAAAGGTATTACCGATGATCCCAACTGCCATCGATATTTTTGAACAGGAGGGGACTGACCCTTGGTACGCTCAAACAATTTTACTTATTGAAAGTCCTGGCAAAACCCAAGGAACCAGTTATGCAGGCGCTAGAGGTGCTTTCCAATTGATGCCAAGCGTGGCCCGTTCACAGGGTCTGGTAGTAACTCAATCACGTGATGATCGCACGGACCTCCGCTTGTCCGCTACCGCTGCCGCTCGGTTTATCCGAAAGGTATGTGTTACTGAAGCTAGAAGGTTGTTAAACAGGCATTCCGTTGCTTTTGATGAATCAGAATTATGGTTCCGGTTATTCGTGATGCATATTTATCACTCAGGAGCTGGTAACTTGTCTGTCGCATTGAATGCAATGCAGCCAACAAAGGGAGGTATGGATTTCATACGCAAATTATGGAGAACCGAGGCAGCAGGATTTAAGAATGAGTCCCAAAATTATTCCCAGGTTGCACTTGCTGCCATGGTTAATTTTGATAGGCTCCTTAATTCGGAAACTGATTTAAGTACAGTTTATCTAGTGCAAGGCGACAAACGCATGGCAGAACTTAAAGATGGGTCTGTTATATGTGTGGATACCGTGTCTTACATGGCCGAATGCATGGATGCCTATGCTTCTGATCTTGTTGAAGGGGTAATACCGGTTTCATATTTTTTGGAATCCGAATCGAATTTGGCTAACCAGTTGAATAAAATTTGCAAGAATAAACCAGACTGTATTGCTAACAATCCTACAAGTAGGTCTGAACGTATTGTGACTATTGCTTCCAAATTGATTACTAAACGGAAGCTGCCAGAGGCAATCTCCATTTTGGAAAAATCCTTGGAAATAAATCCGCTTTCTTTTTCCTCTTATAACTTGATTATCAGCGCTTACAAAAAGAATCAAAACACTGCAATGGTTGTTAAATACACTAAGGCAAGGGACGAGATGGTTGAAAATCCTTCAAAATTTTTGCGTTAAAAGGAGTTTTGCGGAATCATTATCTTTGTGACCTAATCTAATTGAACCATGAAGAAGTTCATGAAAACCTATTTTAGTAACGATGGAGCTGGGGCATTTGCCTTCCTATGGGTGATCAGCATTATCACCTGTATCGTTATCTTGGTTTCCAGAGGCTAAACAAAGCGCTTAATCAAGCGTAAGCGATGGCTATATCGCTTGGTATCGTTGTTGAAGATGCCATGGTGATCAAGGCTATCGATTCTTACTTTACCTGAGGCATGTATGATTTTTCCTCCGGAAAGTAATATACCTACATGGGTTATCCTTCCTTCCTCGTTATCAAAAAACGCCAAATCGCCTGGACGTGCCTCATCCACCAAGTGTACCAAGGAGCCTTGCTCGGCTTGTTGCCATGCATCTCTTTTCAATCGGATGCCTGCAAGTTTGAAAACCATTTGTGTTAAACCAGAGCAATCGATACCAAAATGAGTCCTACCTCCCCATAAGTATGGTGAGTTCAGATACATGTAGGCATTTTCAATAATGCCTTGAGTACGAAGTAGTTTTTCCGGACATTTAACCGAGCCTTCGAATCGATAGGCCGTTGAACCTAATCTGCAGGTTTTTTCCTTGAAGTGAGGCAAGGAAGATCCCAAGACGATGTTGTAAACCGTGTCGTCATGAAACATCAATTGAACGATGTCGAATGAAACACAGCAGGGTTCATTATTCAAACTGGTGAATTCGGTATAATCAATGGGTAGGAACTGAGATGCCAATACCCAGCCATGGTAATGGTCGTAAGCAACCACGATTCGGTACCAATCTCCTGATTTTTCAATGACCTCGAAATGTTCGCCGAAAAGAATTTGCGAAACCATCTCGCTCTGGTGAGATGGATCCTTGCGAAGTGGCACAACGGTCAAATGGCAAATGCCGTGGGTGATCATGGGGGTGAATTAAGATACGCGTTTGATCACGATTGCACTTGCTCCACCACCACCATTGCATATTCCGGCTGCGCCATAAGTGGCGTTGTTTTGCTTGAGTACATGGGCGAGGGTCACTACGATACGGCAGCCTGAACTTCCGAGGGGATGTCCTAGCGCCACGGCTCCACCATTCACATTCACTTTGGAAGGATCCAATCCCATTTCCTTGTTGTTGGCAATGGCTACTGCACTGAATGCTTCGTTGATTTCGAAGTAGTCAACTTGATCTTTGGTAATTCCAGCTTTGGCCAAAGCTTTTGGTAATGCTTTGGATGGGGCCGTGGTGAACCATTCTGGAGCTTGTTGCGCGTCGGCAAAGGATATGATCTCGGCCAGCGGCTTTATTCCAAGTGCATCGGCTCGCTCTTTAGACATCAAAACAACTGCAGAAGCGCCATCGTTCAACTTGGAAGCATTGGCAGCAGTTACAGTGCCGTCTTTTTGGAAGGCGGGCTTCAGTCCGGGTATTTTATTAAAATCAACCTTGCGGAATTCTTCATCTTCAGAAACCACCAAAGGATCTTTTCCCCTTTGGGGAATCTCCACCGAGACAATCTCATCTTTGAACAATCCCATCTCATAAGATTTGGCAGACCTTTTATATGATTCAATGGCATAGGCGTCCTGCTCTTCACGGCTAATCTTGTACTCCGTTGCGCAGATTTCAGTCGCATTACCCATATGGAAATCCTTGTATACATCCCACAAGCCATCCTTTACCAAGCCATCTAAAATTTGGCCATGTCCCAAACGATATCCGTTACGGGCTTTCTCAAGGTAATAAGGCACATTCGACATGCTTTCCATACCTCCCGCAACAACGATATCATTTTCACCGGTCATGATAGATTGCGCTCCCAACATAATGGTTTTCATTCCGGAAGCACAAACCTTGTTAACTGTTGTTCCCGGAGTAGTGTTAGGTACACCAGCGCCAATGGAGGCTTGTGTAACAGGAGCTTGTCCTAGATTGGCAGCCAATACATTGCCCATATAAACTTCTTGCACGTCTGAAGGTTGTATGCCAGCACGCTCAATAGCTGCCTTTATTGCTGCAGAACCAAGCTGTGTCGCTGATAAGGAGGCCAAAGCGCCGCCAAAGGATCCGATGGGTGTGCGTACCGCTGAAACGATATATACTTGTCTCATAATCTGTTGGAGTGAATTAATGGATGGTTTTGAAGTGTTTCAAAAGTAGTGAAATTATAGGAGGAAGGGAGGCATTTAAAGCGTACCTTTGCAGAGGATTCACCTGATTTTCAAAAGGAATCCATCAAACATGGACACATTTAAGACACTGGGCCTCGACGAAGAAGTGCTCAAGGGCGTTGCGAAGCTTGGTTTCGAAACCCCAACCCCCATTCAACAACAAGCCATTCCGGTACTAATACAGGGAGATCGGGACTTTATCGGCTTGGCTCAAACGGGCACAGGAAAAACAGCCGCAGTCGGATTGCCGCTTTTGCAGGTTTTGGATTTCAACCAAAAAAGGGAACAAGCACTGATTTTGGCCCCCACGCGTGAGTTGTGCGTACAAATATCCAACGACCTGAAGGATTTTGCCTCTGAAATGCGAGGTGTAAGTATTGTTCCTGTTTATGGCGGAGCTAGTATCACCAAGCAAATGGATCAACTCAAAAGGGGAGCGCAAATCGTTGTTGCAACCCCAGGTAGGTTGATTGATTTGCTCGATAGACGGGCCCTGTCATTGAACCAAATTTCCTTTGTCGTTTTGGATGAAGCCGATGAGATGCTCAATATGGGTTTCAAGGAGGATATCGACTATATCCTTGAAAACACTCCGGAAACACGCAAAACATGGTTGTTTTCCGCAACGATGCCTCCAGAGGTACGATCGATAGCACGTAATTACATGTCTGACCCTCACGAGCTTACCGTAGGGAAAAAGAATGCAGGTGCAGAAAACATAGAACACGTTTTTTACGCGGTACATGCACGCGATCGCTACTTGGCATTGAAGCGTATTGTGGATTTCAATCCTGATATATTCGGAATCGTTTTTTGTCGTACTAAAATCGAATCTCAAGAAATCTCTGAAAAGCTAATTAAAGATGGTTACAACGCCGATTCTTTACATGGAGATTTAAGTCAGCAACAACGTGATAAAGTCATGGGTTTGTTCCGCGAGCGGTCCCTTCAGCTCTTGATTGCAACCGATGTGGCAGCACGTGGTATTGATGTAAGTGACATCACTCACGTAATTAACTATGAATTGCCAGACGACACGGAGGTTTATACCCACCGTAGCGGACGTACCGCACGTGCTGGTAAGTCGGGTATTTGCATCGCAATCATCAACCTGAAAGAGGTCGGGAAAATCAAACAGATCGAGCGGCAAATCAATCGTAAGTTCAAGCACGACAGGGTACCTGATGGATTTCAGGTTTGTGAAAAACAGTTGATGCACCTTATCTCAAAAGTCCATGATGTGGAAGTGGATGAAGGGGCAATTAGCTCTTATTTGCCTGGTATTTACGAGTCGTTGCAGGACTTATCCAAAGAGGAAATCATCAAGCGTTTCACATCGCTTGAATTCAATCGTTTCCTAGATTACTACAGGAACGCACCCGACATCAATGCAGAATTAAATGGCTCCAAGTCGGATCGCGGTCGTATGCGTCAAGGCAATACCGATACCATGTTTATCAACCTGGGCTCAGCAGACGGTTTCGATCCCGGAAAAATGCTTCGATATGTTTGTGAGCGTTCCGGAATAAAAGGAGATGAAATAGGAAGAATCGATATCAAGGGAGTTTATTCATTCATAGACATCGATCGCGAAAGGCTGCCCATGGTTATCTCATCGTTTGACGGCGAGGTTTTCCGTGGTCGGAAAGTTCGAACCGATATTTCTCAAGGTCCTGGAGGTGGAGGTGGAAGTGGAAGTGGAGGAAGAGGTAGAGGCGGTCGTGGTCAATCAGGAGGCGATAGGCCCTACAGGCAAAAACGTGATTCTGACGATAAGCCATCTGGAGGTTATCACGCACGGAAACAAGAACAATCAGGTAGTTCGAAGCCTTCATACGATAAGAAAAAAAGAAAGTGGTAATACACTGATTCCAACATTCCTTCGTTTCATGTGTTGAGTTTCAATATTGCATCCCATGATTGACCTTCGAAGTGATACGGTTACCAAACCTACCTCTGCCATGCGGGAGGCCATGTTTTCGGCTGAGGTTGGGGACGATGTTTTTGGAGAAGACCCATCAGTTCAAGAACTCGAAGAAAAGACAGCTGCAATTTTTGGTAAGGAGGCCGGGATTTTTTGTCCGTCAGGCACCATGACCAATCAAATCGGCATCAAAATCCTCACACAGCCCCAACAGGAAATCATTTGCGAGAAAACCTCGCATGTTTATCTGTACGAGGGCGGCGGTTTGGCTTTCAACTCAGGTTTGTCGGTTTGGTTATTGGATGGCAATAGAGGAAGAATAACTGCCAGTCAGGTAGAGGATGCCATTCGTCCCGACAATATACATTATCCCAAAACATCGGTGGTTTCCTTGGAGAATACGCACAATAGGGGAGGTGGGAGCATTTATTCCTTATCTGAAATGATTGCTGTCAAGGAGGTTTGTTTAAAACGCGGATTGTCTTTGCATCTTGATGGCGCACGCGTTTTTAATGCTCTAATTGAGGCTGATTATTCTGCAAAGGAGTTGGGCCACTGTTTTGATACCGTTTCCATTTGCATGTCTAAGGGTTTGGGTGCTCCGGTTGGTTCCGTTCTAGTGGGCACGTCCAATCACATAAAAGAGGCAAGACGTGTCAGAAAGGTTTTAGGTGGGGGATCCCGACAAGCTGGATACATGGCAAAAGCCTGTTCTTATGCGCTAGATCACCACATTGATCGCTTGAAGGATGATCATCGAAGAGCTAAGGTCCTAGGCGAAACATTAACCCGTTTAAGCTTTGTGAAATCAGTTTTGACACCAGAAACCAATATTGTTGTTTCTCAAATCCATGATCAACTTCCATTAGAAAACCTGTTGTTTCTTCTGGAATCTGCAGGAATAAAAGCGGTTGCCTTCGGAAAGCAAGCTATGCGCATGGTTACCCATCTCGATTTCGACGATGACATGTTGCAAAGGACTTGTGATGCTCTCATTGATATTGACCGTAAACTATGAAACTCAT
>JBKDSL010000162.1:0-3735 GCA_046340555.1 Bacteroidota bacterium | reverse complement strand
CTTTTACACAGTCGATCACTAGGATTACGCTGTCAACTGCCGTCAATGTGCGATAGGTGTCCTCCGCAAAATCTTTGTGACCGGGAGTGTCGAGCAGGTTGATGCTCAATCCACGGTATTCGAAATTCATCACAGAAGTAGCAACGGAG
Organism: Bacteroidota bacterium; assembly: GCA_046340555.1. Taxonomy (GTDB): domain Bacteria; phylum Bacteroidota; class Bacteroidia; order AKYH767-A; family OLB10; genus JALRAP01. The sequence goes on along the minus strand of JBKDSL010000162.1, from coordinate 3,586 downwards.
ATACCGCGTTGCTTCTCAATTTCCATGAAATCTGAGGTGGCGGTTTTGCTGATTTTATTCGATTTCACTGCACCCGCTACCTGTATGGCTCCGCCGAATAGGAGGAATTTTTCGGTAAGTGTGGTTTTACCGGCATCAGGGTGACTGATAATGGCGAAGGTCCGCCGTTTGCTTATTTCTTCGGAAAGTGACATGTTCTAGATTCGAAAAGGAAAATAAATGCAGGTCTAATTCGACCTTTTGCAGTTTTCCCCTTTATTCTTTGCAAAGTTAAGGAATTGCCCTCCTTGTTCAGACTACAAGTCCATAGCGGTTACGCATTACGTTCAAATGATGAAGCTCGTGCCCTGCAATCACCACTCCAATCATTTCAACCGAAAAAGTATGACCATTGGCCGTTCCGGTTCGCGACAACATTTCTGGTGAGAGGTTCTGAAAAAGGGATAGGGTTGATCTACGAACAGCCAGGTATTCCTCCAACAATGAGCCAACGGTTCGTATAGCTGCTCCGCTATTGGGGGTATATTCGTTTTCATCAAACCCGGGCAGTGGAGTGGTATCGTTTCTTGCCATGCGCAAAGCACGATAAGAGAAAATGCGTTCGCAATCTATGATGTGCAACAATACCTCTGCCACGCTCCATTTGCCATCCGCGTAAGCGAAACCCAGTTTTGATTCGCTCAGACTTGCGAGCAAGTTAGCGGTAACGGACATCTGGTCCGACAAGGCGTGCAGAAAATGGGATCCGGATAACGATTCAAAATACCCTGCATACCAAGTTGGAACCGGATTTCCGAAACGATCCAATTGAGGAACACTCATTTTCCGAATTCCTTCACCCAGGCATTGTATCCGCCAAGCAGGTTGTAAACTGCCACAAAACCTTTTTTCTTCATCATATCCATGGCGTCAGAACTTCTACCTCCTGAGGCACAATAAACATAGACAGGTTTTGTTTTGTCAAGTTGATCCAACTTGCTTTCGAAATTGTCATCAAAGAAATCCATGTTGACAGAACCCTTTATGGAGCCCTTGGCGATTTCGCCGGGAGTGCGTACATCCAACAACGTACCTTTTCCAGTGGTAATTAGTTTCGAGAATTCCTTTACAGAAACGTCTTTGGCTATTTTGTTTTGCGCAAACGAAAGTTGAGTAAAGAAGAATAGCAATAGCGCGATCAATCCTGATTTTCTCATGTTGATTGTTTTAATTTGATTTAACTTTTTCTGAGAGGTTTAAAGTCAATTTATTTCTCCCCATGGTTAATAATCCACGGCCCTCCAATTGTTTGAGTAAACGCGAAACCACCTCCCTGGATGTGTTCAACTCTTCGGCGATTTGTTGATGCGAGACTTGAATTATGGATGATTTCAATAAGGTCGATTTCTCAAGAAGGTAATTGTACAGACGCTCATCCACCTTGTGGAAAGCGATTCCGTCTATTGCTTTTAGTAGTTCTTCAAACCTATGGCTATAGGTTTGCATGATGAATTGTTTCCACGACGGAAAACGCGCAAACCAATCATCCGATTTCGACATTGGAATGGATAGGATGGTGGTGTCTTCTTCTGCGATCACCTTCACATTGCTTTTTTGATTGGCAACGCAACAAGTGAGTGAAACCGCACAGGTTTCTAGAGGGTAAACATAGTATAGCAAAATCTCGCCACCGTCTGAGCCTTGGCGAAACACTTTAATGCTGCCATTTACCAATAACGGGATGAATTTAACATAGCTTCCAGGCTCCAACATTACAGTGCCGGCCTCCAAATGCAACAACTTGGATGACTTTTCAATTTCATCCATCAACAAGCTTTCAAATATGGAGTTGAAGGGCCGTAAGGCTATCGAGATTTCAGACATGGATCATGATGAGGATCATCCTCAAAGATAGTGCATGGCGGTATCATTGTGAAAAATACAATAACATGTCAACTAAAACCAAACGTAAGTCAACCAAGACCAAATCCGACTTGGATTTCATCAGCAATACCGAGAACCTGCTGATCGAAAAGGAAAAAAGGTACCAGCGAACTGTTATGAGGCCCCAAGTTGAAAAACTGACCATGCTCAAAGAGTCCAAAAAAAGAGGTAAAAGGAAATAGCCTAACTTGTTTATCAGGCTTTTGTGTCAAAAAACCGAATTTTGTCCACTTTGCCTTACAATATGTTAAATAGAGTTTAGCTGGATATTATAAAATCCAATTCTTCGGCATGTCCTTTTGAAATCAGATGATCCCTGATTTCCTGGTATTTCCCGCGGTTGCTTACCGATGAAAGAATGAATATGGAACCTGGGGGAGGGATGTTGGTATAATGTATCACGGGTTTTCCATCTACCAAGCCTTTATCAACCACGTCTATGAATCCATGGATGCGGGTACCGGATTCTTCCAGCATTTTCGCTTTTTGTCTTGATAATTTTCCCCCTCCCCATATGAAAATTGGTTTATCGGGCCGCACGTAACTTCTTAGCCATCTTTGCAGATAGGGAATACGCGCCGATTCAAAAGAATCGCGCGAATAGTTTGGATGATTTCGAGACAATCGAGTAGGGAGGTCATTCCACAATAAAACCTCTTCGTTTATCTTCTCCATTTCCACACCTGACTCGATCCAACGTAACCATAATTCGTAATCTTCGGGGACACCACTCGTGTTGTATCCTCCAAATTGATCAATGAGTTCCTTACGAAACATTACGCTAGGATGCGCAAAGGGAGAATCGATGAATCTATACTTCCGAATATCTTCCGATTTAAGTAGCTTATTGATCTGTTCAACATAGTAAGCCATGCCTTCCGATTCTTCTTGGCCTTGGTGACGCACAATGCCTGATACCAATCCAACTGATGGGTTTGAGTCGAGATGTGCGACTTGCCTTTCTAATCTACCTGGAAGGCAAATATCATCAGCATCCATACGGGCAATGTATGCTCCAGAGCACCATTTCAGTCCTGTATTCAGGGCGTGAGCAATGCCTAATTGCGGTTCATGCGCCAATCGTATGCGATGGTGAACGCGATACCGAGCTGCCACCGAATCAAAAGTACCGTCATTAGATCCATTGTCAACCAGCACAACTTCGAACTCCGGCCCTTCTTGACTCAATACGGATTCAATGCATTCGAATATCCGGTCGCCTGGATTGTAGAAGGGAATAAGGAAAGAGACTTTTGGTTTCATAGGGCTACAAGTATAGGCAAAAGCCCATTGATGTGGATTCACTATCTTTGTGACATATTTAGACAACATTGACCTTTCGCGATTTTAATTTCACCCCCGAACTTCTAGACGGGGTGCTTTCCATGGGCTTCGACAAGCCTACACCCATACAGCAGCAATCCATTCCGCTGGTTCTTGAAGGCAAAGACCTGATTGCTTGCGCACAAACCGGAACAGGTAAGACTGCTGCTTACGTTTTGCCTTTGATTGAAAAGGCGATGCGCCATGCAACAGGCCATGTGCAAACACTCGTGCTTTGCCCCACACGCGAACTAGCCGTCCAAATCGATCAACAAGTAGAGGCCTTAGGTTATTTTTCGGGTATTGGATCGATTGCTGTTTATGGTGGAGGTGATGGTGT
>JBKDSL010000161.1:0-5923 GCA_046340555.1 Bacteroidota bacterium | reverse complement strand
CTTTCACACTACCACCATTTAACGAATTAACAAATATTTAACATTGGATTAATGTTCCCTAAATGACCTTAGGGGAAGTTTGCATCAAATTAATATTCAATTAACATTAATCATTTTAAAAATCTAACAATGAATCACTTAAGGTCAATCGCATTGGTACTTTCCCTAGGTTTTTTGGCATCTTGCGGAGGTAAAAAGGAAGCAGATCCAACCTCAGACGCCCTAAAAGGTGAGGTTCGTATCGACGGATCCTCTACTGTTTATCCAATAACTGAAGCAATTGCCGAGGAATTCCGCGCCGTACAACCTGAGGTAAAGGTTACTGTTGGGTTATCTGGCACCGGTGGGGGATTTAAAAAATTCACCCGTGGTGAGATTGACATGAATAATGCCAGCCGCAATATCAAACAAGAGGAAATTGACGCTGCCACAACTTCCAAAATCGGTTACCTTGAATTGAAAATAGCTTATGATGGTCTTACGGTTGTTGTGAATCCAGAAAATTCCTTCGTAAACGACATGACTGTTGAAGAGTTGAAAACCATGTGGGCACCCGAAGCACAAGGCAAAATCACCAAATGGAGCCAAGTTCGTGCTGGATGGCCGAATGAAGAGTTCCGCCTTTATGGTGCTGGTACCGAGTCAGGAACCTATGATTACTTTACAGAAGCCGTTGTTGGAAAAAGTCACAGCAGCCGTGGTGACTATACCGCCAGTGAGGATGACAACGTGTTGGTTAAAGGAATTTCATCCGACAAAAACGGTCTTGCCTTCTTCGGCTATGCTTATTTCGAAGAGAACGCTGCAAAATTAAAAGCCGTTGGTATTGACGATGGCAAAGCTGAGAATGGTGCAGGTCCCATTTTGCCAAGTGTGGAAACTGTAAAAAACAAATCTTACGCCCCACTTTCGCGTCCACTCTACATTTATGTAAACTCAATTGCTGTAATGCGTCCTGAAGTAACCGAATTTGTTCGCTTCTATTTAAAGAATGCTGCAAAACTTTCAGCCGAAGTAGGTTTCATTCCAATGACCGATGCCGAATATCAAGGAGAATTAGACAAGTTCGAGAAATTCATTTTGGAGCACACTCCTGCCAGCAAATGACATTGATAAGCGAATTGATTGAAAATTAAGTTTTGTGATCCGGAGAAAACTCCGGATCACTTTTCATTTACCGAAATGCTCAGCAAAAAAAGAAGAGAGAAGCTCATTGAGATGGTTTTAGGAGCGTGTGCATTGCTCACGATTCTAACCACCATAGGGATTTTATACGTTTTAACGAGTGAAGCTTACGCATTCTTCTCAGAGGTCAGCATTTTCGATTTTCTGACAGATACTCAGTGGACTCCATTGTTCGCCGACAAGCATTTCGGTATCCTTCCCTTGTTATCGGGCACTTTGCTGACATCTTTCATTGCCATCATGGTAGCGCTGCCTACCGGACTCACTATCGCCATCTACTTGAATGAATATGCCTCCAAGCGTTTCAAAATGGTGATTAAGCCAATCCTGGAAATTCTTGCCTCGGTTCCAACTGTTGTTTACGGCTTTTTTGCTCTCACGGTAGTCACTCCTTTTTTTCAAATCATTTTTCCGGAAATGTCGGGGTTCAACTCTCTATCGGCAGGATTTGTGATGGGCATCATGATTATCCCATACGTATCTTCCTTGAGTGATGATGCTATCGCGGCGGTACCAAGTTACATTCGCGAAGGATCGCTGGCGTTGGGAGCAAACAGGTTACAAACCGCATTCAAGGTAATTCTTCCGTCTGCTTCATCAGGAATCATAGTAAGCGCCATACTCGCTATCTCGCGAGCGATTGGCGAGACTATGATAGTAGCCATAGCTGCTGGCCAACAACCCAGACTTACAGCAAATCCATTGGTACCCATCGAAACCATCACCACTTACATAGTGAAGGTAAGTCTTGGAGACGTTGCACATAACTCTTTGGAATACCGAACCATTTTCGCAGCTGGTATCACCTTATTCGTATTTACATTCTTATTGAACAACCTCAGTTATTTCTTGAACAAAAAGTTAGAGAAGAAGTATGTCTGACCGTTTTACCAAAATATCGCGCTTCAAAGACAAGTCCTTTAGATACTTCGGACTCTTCTGCACTTTTTTCGGTCTGGCTATGTTGGCCATTTTCATATCGGGGATTTTGAGCGATGGATTAGGACGAATAGATTGGGATTTCATCACCTCCTACCCTTCTCGAATCGCATCTAGAGCTGGTATTTTATCCGCTTTGGCTGGAACATTATGGATTATAGTGATCACTGCGATGGCTGCGATACCTATTGGTATCGGCGCAGCAATCTACTTGGAAGAATTCTCCCGCAAATCCAAAATCAGCCATATCATCGAGCTAAACATCACCAACCTGGCTGGTGTACCTTCTGTAATATATGGCTTATTGGGACTAGAGATCTTCGGCCGAGTATTCGGTATGGGAGGAAGTATTTTGGCAGGAAGCCTTACGTTGGCGCTTTTGATTTTGCCTATAATCATTGTAGCAACACGAGAGGCTATCAAAGCCGTTCCAAAATCGCTGCGGGAAGCTTCTTTCGCCCTTGGAGCCAGCCAATGGCAAACCGTTAAGAAAACCGTATTGCCCGCTGCAGGCAGTGGCATCATCACAGGAATCATTATCGCACTTTCGAGGGCTATTGGTGAAGCTGCTCCATTGATTGTGGTAGGTGCTTTGGCTTATGTTCCATTCATTCCAGACTCGCCCACATCAGAGTTCACGGTGTTGCCGATACAGATTTTCAACTGGGTATCCAGACCACAGGAAGCGTTTTTGGTGAATGCCTCTGCCGGCATCATCATCCTGTTGGGGATAACCTTCATGTTAAATGCATTTGCCGTTTGGTTGCGGATTAAAAGGACGGTTCGCTACTAAAAGCGTTGATTATTTCTCCAAGCGATATCCAACACCCCGCACGGTGGTGATGAATTCTTCCTTGAGCTTTTTCCTAATCATTCGGATGTGCACATCCAATGAGCGTGAATCTTTGGGTTTATGTCGTGGCCCCCAAATACTGGTCAATATATCTGCCCTCTTGAAAACCTTCCGAGGATTAGATGCCAACAAAAGCAACAATTCAAATTCTTTCTTAGGAAAAGTTATTTTGTCAGAACCCAGATAAACCACATAGGCAGCTTTGTCTATTACCAATGCCAATTCATCCACCAATGGTGAATGGCGCGGGTCTGAATGCTCGTCGAGGACCAATATGTTGAATACCTTAAACTCCATGATCGGCAACGAAAATATATACCTATCATTAAGATGAAGTTGTGTTGGAGTTAATTTGAAGTTAACAATGAGCCAACTTTGTGGCTTACCATTGCGGAACAAAAAGCCGATAGCTAAGCACGCCATCGGTATCACTTACAGTAAGTATGTATAAGCCGGATTGCCTCAAAGCATCCAGCGAAATACCATATGCAGCGTCATCTAGAGTGACTTGTCGCTTATAAATGACTCTTCCGGCAATATCAATCAACTGCAATTGGGAAACCTCGGATAGTTTCAAATACAAAACGCCTTGGTGAATGGTAGGCTGGGTTTGTGATGAGTAATTGAAATCATCAAGTATCGAAGAGAACAGCGTGTCAGGATCGCCGCAAATTGTTTTTGACACTGCGTTGGTGTAACGCTGAGATGCAGGAATTGCATTGGCAGTAGAAGTGAAAGGCAATCCGATTCCAGGCCAGGGCTGGTTTCCCCAATAAACAGGAGGTTGTGTACGAAATAGAGAAACTTCGGTTAGTGAGTTACTTCCGGCAGGTGTGACGTTTCCCTGAACGCGGTTTGCCTGCTGGTAATGTCCTATGCCGTTGAGGGAATATTGACCTTGGAAAAACGCTGTTGAAGTGATATCGTTACCAACGATTGTCTGTCGATCGCTTTGTACTGTGCCGTTACTAATTAGGAAACCATACAATTCTGCTCTATTTCGGAAGTAGGCGTTTTGTGGACCGTTCGGCCCCCACGCCTGATCGATTATGATATTCTGGCAAATATTGCCTTCAAACAGATTTGCGAAAGGATAGTGTCCATGAATACAGATATCAGCGCCATAATTAGATGGAAACTCACTGCGGTTAGGTTCGATGGAATAGTTGTAAGCAAATACGTTTCCATTTGCTCCCTGTTTCACCATCATGGAATGACGCAGTTTACGAAAAATATTGTTCTCAATAAGGCACAGATTCGAATGAACACCCACAACAGCACCATATCCTCGCGTGTTGCTTCCTGTGTAACCGTAAGCTTCATGAAAGTAACAGCCGGAAACCTCAATATGCGCGCTAGCCTCGGTTATAAAATGTGCGCCAATACTTTTAAAGCTTTCCACTCCTCGTATCCTGCAATTGAATGCAAAGTAAGTGTAGATGGCGAAGTTGACACTTGAGGCAGTGCTGTCGGTCCTGAGGATTTTCACACATTCAAGACCACTATTCTCAACACAATTCAGTTTTCGTAATTCAGGGTTGAGTGCGATATCGAAGTCAATGCGCAGTGGTTCGCGAATGAAGAGCGTATCACCAACTATTGAATCGATGGTGGATATATGGCCCACGGATCCATCAGCCCAGGTGGCTGGATTAGTATCCCAAGTTCCATTTTGTTGCCTAAGCTCGATTCGATCTCCAGCACTGAAATTGGCTATTGAACTGCTAGAAATTTGTAAACCGAATGAACCTTTATTCAAGTTATCTAAAATGGGAAACCAAGAAGAGGCGGGACTACCCCAAAAGTTGATGCAATTGGCGACCGCATTATTGAGATTGAACGACAAGGTTGTGGAATCTGATCCAGCGCCTTGTAAAATGCAATTGGATGGGATATTGATTGACGAGTTGAAATTGAAAACACCGGCGGGAAGTTGTACAACCGAGCCGTTAGGTCCGAGATTGGCAAGTGCTGCTTGCCATGCAGCATCATCGGGTAGTCCATCATTGGGAACAGCGCCTAAGGAGGCTAGGTTGATGGAATTGGAAGGCAACATAAAAGTGGAATCCACACCTGCCCTACTCCAATCAAACTTTAATGAGTCGGGGATTTGGCCTATGGAAGTACCTAATAGCATGCATTGCATGAATGTACTTGCGAAAAACTTGAAAATCTGAGGTTGTTTCATAAGGCAAATATGGGGAATGTAGTTAACGACTTTTACATCAATTTTCGAGTAATTTCAACAATCGAACCCGCATATCACACACTCCAACACCCTGATTATTAATTAATAAGGTTTTATACATCAATCTTAATTCATCCTTCTCACAAACCCATAAAAACATTAACTTTGCACCTCCAATTCAGGAAAGGACCCGTAGCTCAACTGGATAGAGCATCTGACTACGGATCAGAAGGTTTGGGGTTCGAATCCCTACGGGTCCGCCAGTATGAGACAAGCCATCCCCCGCAAAAGCGGGGGATTTTTCATTTCAGAGAGGCCGTCAGGAGCTTGCTCCTGAAAGGAATCGATGAAATGAAAACCCAGCGAAGCTGGGAGGCTAGTATTGCAATACCGACCGTAGGGTTCAGCGCAGCTAATCGAATTACAATTTGGCTCATAAAATACGGGGAGCTTCGCTCCCCGCCCTATGGCGAAAATAATTTTAATAAAATCCAGTCGCAAATTTTCGCATGAACTTAAACGTTTAAATTCAATTAAAACGATCATGAATTACGTGGAGCTTCTCTCCCCACCTCGTGGCGAAAATATTTTCCATAAAATCCAGTCGCAATTTTCGTTTGAACTTAAACGCTTTATTTCTATTAAAACGATCATAAATTTTGGGGAGCTTCGCTCCCCGCCCCATGGCTAAAATAATTTCAGTAAAATCCAGTCGCAAATTTTCGCATGAACTTAAACGATTAAAGACAATTAAAACG
>JBKDSL010000160.1:0-2389 GCA_046340555.1 Bacteroidota bacterium | reverse complement strand
GGTCGTGAGTTGCAATTTGGATATGCGGATTCAACTCATGCAATCTTTTTGATGCTATCGAAGCTTTTGATTTTCCAACATCCTGACTGGTATACAAGGGCTGTCGGTGCAAATTGCTGGTTGCAACCAAATCATGATCTGCGATTCCAATGGTGCCAACACCGGCACTTGCCAAATAGGTGAGCACGGGGCAACCTAAACCGCCAGCACCAACCACCAACACAGACGCGTGTTTGATTTTTGTTTGTCCGTCTACACCTACGTCTGGTAACTGCACCTGCCGTTCGTAACGGTTCCACTCTTCGCTGGTGAGGTTGCTCATTGCAGTTCTGCTGGAGTGTTGATGTTGATGAAGGGGTTGCTTTCGCAAAGATGCGTTACATCCACCACATTTGCCTTCAAAACGTCCAACATATCATACAATCGATGTTGTTGCTTGCTAGCCATTTCTTCCAATAATGGCAAGGCGGATTTTGGATATAAAGTGCAGAGGGTTTCGCTTTTTCCATTGTAGGATGCAGTAATGCAACCGTTGGTATTTACAGCCTCTAAAAGACTTTTGATTATTGGAGAAGTAACCATCGGCATGTCGCAGGCCATAAAAAAATTCATTTCAGTTGTACTGTTTCGCAGTCCGGCAATGATGCCACCCAGTGGCCCTATTTTTTCAAACGCATCGGGGATGACTTCCAGACCGAACTCGTGGTGCGACTCATGATTACTCACAATGGTGATGGATGTAAATAATTCTGAAAGCAACCGGATGCTGTGCTGCATCATTGGCATCCCCCGGAAGGGGACCAGCGCTTTGTCTATTCCCATCCGCGAACTTTGTCCGCCCGCAAGAATGAATGCCTGCACAGAATTTATCTTGGTTTCCATGAAGTGCTAAGATACGAAGCGCAATTTGAACTCAGCCCAATAACAGCTTTGCGCCTGCAATCAGTAGCACAACTCCAAGGGTGATTCGCATGGCTTTTTGATTCAACTTGGTGCTTCCAAGCCATCCGCCAAGGATACCTCCTACGATGGCGATTGCAAGAGCCAACAATAATTCATGGCTCAGCATTTCTATGGAAGGTGAAAGAGCTGTTAAGCCGGAAAAAGAATTTACAAAAATGAATCCCGCCGAAATCAAAGCCGTTTGTTTCATGTTGGCCCAGCGCAATTGAATCAAAAGCGGGCTCAGTATGATACCTCCACCAATGCCAATCATACCCGATAGCAGTCCGATAGTAGCACCAACCAGCAAGGCCACAGGTGGCTTTGGTGTTTCGGTATCGAATGAGGAGTTTAAAGGTAGCAACCTTAGCAGTCGTACCGACTGAAACAATACCAGGCCGCCGAGTATTTTCTTGTAAAGCTCTTGCTCAATGTGTATGAATGCCCCGATGTATGCAGCGGGGATGCTACCTGCAATAAGGAATAAAAACAGTTTCCAGTTTGGTTTTTCTGAGCGCAGGAATTGGATGGTAGCAATCAGTGACACGCAAATGTTGAGCACCAGTGCCCACGGCTTCATGGTTTCGGGAGCGAATCCCCAAAGGGCCATCAAAGCCAAGTAACCACTCGCGCCTCCGTGTCCTACGCTGGAGTAGAGTACGGCAACCAATAACAATAATATCAGGAATGAAAAATCCATTGCAACTGCTTCAAACAGGATTAAGGCAAGAGGATGGTTTCCACAATTACTCCCTTTTTAACTTCAGCTTTTTCAGGTTCCAGCATCACCAGCGCATTGGCATGGGCGAACGATCGCAGGATGTAGGATTCTTGACCTTCGAGTATTTGCACCGACTTCAAATCGGTTTGAGCTTTAAGGAAAGCCGTCATGCCCGGTTTGCGAACAAAATCATTTGACAATGGCAGATGGATCTTAGGCAGTTCCTTATCGGGATGGTTTTGAAGTGAGCGCAATGCGGGAATCACATACAGGTAAAAGCAGGTCATTACCGAAGCGGGATTTCCGGGCAAACCGAATACGGCTTTGCCTTTGGTTGTTCCAAAGTAGATGGGCTTTCCCGGTTTTTGTTTCAGTTTGTAAAAAACCTTTTTCACGCGGTTTTTGGCAAACACCTCTTCAGTGAAATCGTAGTCGCCAACAGAAATTCCTCCAGTGAAAATAATCACATCATGTTTGGCAACGGCTTTTTGGAAGGAGCGGTGCATGGCTTCAGAATTGTCGCGCACATGGCTTACGGAAATATTGTTTATGCCCTCCATTTGCAATGCCAACTGTAGCGCAACGCTGTTCGATTCGTGGATTTGTCCTGGTTTTAATGACTTCCCGCTTTTCACCAATTCGTTTCCCGTGATGATAATCGCCACAGATGGTTTTACTTGAACGCTCACTTTTGTGATGCCGATGGAAGCAAGGAATGCACAAGCC
>JBKDSL010000159.1:0-6280 GCA_046340555.1 Bacteroidota bacterium | reverse complement strand
CCATAAGCCGAGGCGTTGGATTTCACACGATCAATGCTGATATACATTTCCCCGCTTATGGTTTTTTCCGATTCCTCATGAAGAGCAAATGTTATGATGTCGGTGTTGTAATCATGCGCCAGAAATCTTTTATTCATTTTTCGGACATAGCCATCACTACAAAACACAAATGTCAAGTCCCCGAGCTTCCGCTTTTTTTTACGAATACACAACTCCAACCAAGACCTGATTTTACGTTTATCCCTTAAAACATATTTCACATCAGCGTTGAAAAAGAGGATGCTATCAGCCATGATGTCAAATGGTGGCAATCACCTTCAATTCGATGGCTATTGGCGTTGGAAGACAATTGATCTCTATAGTGGTCCTGCAAGGATTGGCATCTTTGAAATACTCAGCATAGAGCCTGTTGTATGTGGGGAAATCATCCTTCATGTTTGTCAGGAAAACTTGCACATCCACCATGTTCTCCCATTTGGATCCGGCCTCCTCAAGTATGGCTCTAACATTCTTGAAAACCGAGTGGCATTGCGCTTCGATATCGTATGAAATAATGTTTCCCGAATCATCCAATTCAACTCCAGGTATCTTTTTGGTGCCTCGTTCGCGCGGACCCACACCTGATAGGAATAGCAGGTTACCTACCCTTCGGGCGTGTGGATAAGCCCCAACCGGCTCTGGAGCTTTAGAGGAATTAAACGTAGAGTTTTCAGACATAAATTGAATCTTAGCCCCCAAAAATAGCCAAAAGCCTCAATAATCAAACTTTGCAATTTTACGAGCTGAATACTACATTTGAACATTCACTACAACAATATGAGGCTCAAATTACTTGCCCTGCTGGCACTATCCGTTTTCGCAATTTCTTCTTGTAGAAAGGATGATTCGCAATTAACCCCTGATCCAACCAACTCTCAAGATCTGAAGCTGCGTATGAACCAGATTCAGCTAATTGCCTCTCACAATAGCTATCGGCAAATGACTACTGATACTGTGTTTGCTTTTTTAGTTTCGGTGCAAGCCCTCATACCGCCTCAGTATGATCCAACGACTTTGGATTACGACCATGCACCTTTGGAAGATCAAATGAACCAATATGGAGTCAGAGGATTGGAGCTCGACATCTATAACGACCCATCAGGTACAGCATTTACCGACCGATTTGTAAATTCATATGTTGGACTCCCATTGGCTTCCAACATTCCCGAACTGAGCCAGCCTGGCATGAAGCTTTTACACATCAAGGACGTGGATTACAACAGCCACTTTCCAACTTTCAAGTTGGCCATTCAGGCCATAAAAGCATGGTCACAAGCCAATCCCAATCACTTGCCGCTTTTCATCAACGTGGAAACCAAATCCGATTCGCCAGGTGATGATCCATTTTTGTCGACTCAAGGTTTCACTTCTGCACCCATTTGGGATGCCCCTTCCGCTGAAGCCTTGGAGCAAGAGGTTCGGGATGTATTCGGACCTGATTTGGATGGTTTATTTACACCTGACATGCTGAAAGGAACCTATTCAAGTTTGAAGGACGCTGCACTTCAAGGGAATTGGCCATTGTTAGGCTCCTGTCGGGGTAAAATAATTTTCATAATGGAAGGAAACGCTGTTCAATACTATAAACAAGGTCATCCCTCTTTGAGTGGACGTTCGATGTTTGTTTATGATACCCCCGGACAACCTGAGACGGCTTTCGTTATTCTTAATGATGCCCGCGCCGATAGCGCCCAGATTCGCACTTTGGTGCAGCAGGGCTATATGGTACGTACGCGTTGTGATTCGGGAACGATGGAGGCACGAAACGGCGACTATTCAGGAATGAATGCCGCATTTGCTTCGGGAGCACAAATCCTATCTACTGATTACTATAGACCAGATTACAGAGCGGGACAAACCGGTTGGTCCGACTATCAGGTAAAATTTCCTAGCGGACATGTTGGACGAAAAAATCCGATAAATGCCTCCGATGTTGATGTTCCAGAAGGTTTGACTGATTGATTGTAGGTTTTGATTTGTCCATATAAAATATTCATCAACGATCACAATTCAACTTTTTGTATTGTCCAAAATGAATTCGTATGCGCATTGAACCGCATCAGCATATAAACTTTTGGGCACTTTTGAAATCATGAATAGCGTCCAACCGTAATTACCGTTTTTGTTCGGAACGCGAAACACATAAGCGGGAAGCATACGACTGAAAACATCTTGATCAACCAGACTCAAACGCAGACAAGAACGGTTCTCCTCTTCGTTTAAAGTGGCAAAAACCCTGCCACTTTTACGAAATGTTCTTATGTGCTTTCTCCTACCCTCTTTGACTCTATCAAGTTTCAAAATAATAGCTGTGGCTTGGTCTAGATTGATCATTCGACTTTTTACTTACTTTGCAACAAAGTAAAAACATAGATGGCTAAAAAGAAACAAGAATGCCCCTCATGCGCGATGATGGTTGACGAAGGGTTGGATGAATGCCCGATCTGCGGATATGAATTCACGCAGCCATCATCGGGAATCAAATGGGTTGCCATAGCCTTGTTGTTGGTTATTGTAGGTTATTTTTTGATTCAATTTTTTCGTTGACGTATTTAATCTAGAACACTTGGAATAGACAGGTTCTGCCTAGCTACTTTTCTAATCCGTTCACCAAGTTTTTCTTACCGTTCATAAATACTACTAGGGCATTTAATAGCCATTATCTACCTTTAGAGGCGATAACCATAGCACTACACCATCCGCAATATTATGTCTCCTTTCATGAAAGCAAATTCCGTTTTCTTCCGCTTCATTTTGTTTTGCTGCATCACAATAGGTTCCACCTCAGTTGCCAATTCACAATGCTGCTATTACAAAATCACCATGCAAGACAGCTATGGAGATGGATGGAATGGCGGATATCTTGAGGTGAAGATAAATGGAACTACTGCGGGTACTTTTATGGCGTCGCAATTTTCATCGGTTGATTCCCTCCAAGTATGCCAGGGTGATCTAATTGAATTGTTTTACACGGCGGGTGTTTATGAAAATGAAAACACCTACCAGTTTTATGATCCGTTTTGGAACCTGCTAAATCAGGGCGGCCCAAGTCCAACAACCGGCTTGGTATTTACGTCAACCGGGGATTGTTCTTCGCTTCCTTTACTTGGAAGCCATCCTTGCCTTGCATTACCTATAGACACGGGCGCATGTGTAGTTCAGAACAACAGCGGATTTAACGGGTCCGGACTAGCGCCAAACTGCGCCAATTATCAGGGAGGTGACATCTGGTTCACAATGACGGTACCCCCTTCTGGCAACCTTGTTTTTGAAACAGATAGCGGAAGCTTAAACGATACCGGACTGGCTATATGGATGGATAGTGTTTGCACAAACCCCAAACTCATCGCCTGCGATGATGATGCTGGAAACGGTTATTTTTCATTCATTACACTTTTTGACTTGCCTCCTGGTCAAAACCTATTCATCCAAGTTTGGGGTTATGGTGGTGGCACCGGAAACTTCAGATTGTGTGTAAATGATTTAGGCACCGTAACACTAGACAGCTCCGAACTGCCAATTGTAGTAATTAACACCCAGGGCCAGTCGATTGTGCCGGACACCAAAATATCGGCACAGATGGAAATACGGTACAACGGCGTAGGTAACATCACCTATCTCAATGACAGCGCCAATGTTTACAACGGAGCCATTGGCATCGAGATTCGTGGGGCTACCTCCGCATCCTATCCGCAACCCGCCTATGGCTTCGAAACGCGGGATGCTTTGGGAAACAACAACAATGTATCCCTTCTTGGAATGCCACCTGAAAACGATTGGGTGCTGTTGTCCAATTTCAACGACAGGTCACTGATTCGAAACACACTTGCCCACAAAATTTTTTCTGAAATGGGCAATTACAGTGTCCGCTCTGGATTATGCGAAGTGATCATTGACAGCTCATACAAGGGAATTTATGTTTTTGGTGAAAAGATCAAAAGGGATATCAACCGTGTCAACATAGCTAAACTGACTCCGATAGACATTTCAGGTGACAGTCTGACTGGCGGATACATCCTACAGCAGAACTATTGGGACAATAACAACAGCTTCCAATCTAATTACTCACCCATCGACCATCCCGGCTTTGATGTGCATTTCGTTTACGAATATCCTGAACCGGCATCCCTACTACCCGTACAAAAAAACTACATCGCATCCTTTGTGGATAGCCTTGAAGATGCGTTGTACAGCCCAAACTACGATGACACTTTGACCGGTTATCGAAAATACCTGGACACAAAAAGTTTTATAGATTATTTTATCGTCAATGAACTTTCCAGGAATGCTGACGGATTTAAGAAAAGCGTATTCTTCCATAAAGATAAATTTTCGAATGGTGGCAAACTGAATGCGGGTCCCGTATGGGATTTTGACTGGGCTTGGAAAAATCTTTACGGGTGTTACATTTATGAGAATTTCAATGGATCGCAATGGGCCTACCTAGTGAACGATTGCCCTACAGACAATTATTCCACCGGATGGTATGTAAGGTTGTTGCAGGATACTTTATTTCAAAACGAACTAAAATGCACTTTTCTGGATTACCGACAAACCATTTTGGATACCACACACCTGTTCGCCTACATTGACAGTGTGAGAACATTAGTTAATAATGCACAAAGCCGTCATTTCAGAAGGTTTCCGATTCTAGGTATGAGCGGTCCTGCTCCTGAACTGGGCGCCGTTGCAAACACCTACGATGCGGAGCTCGACACCCTCAAAGCTTGGATCAGTACAAGGTTGGATTGGCTGGATTTGAATATGCCTGGAAACTGCCTGCCTGTTTTCAACAGTCTTGCAGAAGAAGGACCCATTACGGGCGTTAAGTTCTTCCCAAATCCCAGCACCAACTCAACTTCTTTGGTCTTTAATTCGAACACCCAATCGGATGTAACAGTGCACATATATGACAACCTGGGAAAACTGCGTTATCAAAAAGTGTTGCTCGCTCCTGCTCAAGGAATGAATACATTTTTAATAGATTTAACGGGCTTCGCGCCTGGCATTTATCAGGCCGTACTCCACTGCAACGACTACAACAGCTCAAGTAAGCTGATACTATTACGATAAGCAGCGGCCGACAATTCCTGTCAAACAATTTTTAGCAAACTTCTTGTTTTTCGAAAAAGCTATTGTAGTTTTGTAGCGCATTCCGAGTTTCCATGCTTCATTGCGTGGCGCCAACCGAGACGGAACTACGGTGGTAAAACAATGCGGACCTAGCCAGGTCAAAAATTCCGGGAAATCTCCCGAATACTATTATTGTTCCGTCGCGTTTGCACCTGACTGGTGTGCATGTGTATTATTATGTATTAATCAAATACTAAACAAGACAAAAAATGAAAAAGGTCCATAAACAAGCACCAAAAATCGTAAACACCACGGAAGTAAATTCCTAAAATACAGCCCGTGCAGCCAAGGTGAATGCATACATCGAAAGCATCATGGTCAAGATACTTCAGAGGAAAAAGAAAACCGATGAATGGAAATCGCAGCTACCCCTGTTCATACGAAGCAAAGAGGATGTATTGAAAACATAAAGTGCAAATAAGAACCGCGAGCGGAAAAGCAAAAGCGATCAACGAAATTTATTTGAATACATGAAACACAAATCAAAATTGGCCTCTTCGTGTAATTCGAACCAAGATCAAGTCGAATCGCAACCGGTTGAAGTAGCCAAAGAAAATCCGAGGACCGAAATCGGCTTGATGTAACTAAAAACTAATGCCAGGATATGCTTGAATTAATTCGAAAATCAAAAATTTACAAAATGGCTGAGCCATAACATTCGAAAACCTATCGCATCCAGAGTTCACTGCAAAACAGTGATGCCAACCGGACCCGTGCGCCCGGTGGAAAATTGATGCCCCATGGGATACCAATCATCTCACCATGGAAGCGCCGTGCCACAGCCCCTGTTGCGCGGAAGCCGGCAGGGGCTTCGTGTATTCTTAACAATCCAAAAACAATAATCCATAAACTCAAAACCCATGACAAAAAATCCAAGATTATTCACTTCCGAAGCGGTTTCGGAAGGACACCCTGACAAACTCGCCGATCGCATTTCCGATGCGATTTTGGATGCGTATCTCGAAGCAGACCCAAATGCCAAAGTAGCATGCGAAACATTGATCACCACAGGCAAAGTAATCATTGCAGGTGAAATATCCTCTTCAGCCAAGCCTGAAAAGCCCTTGATTGAAATCGCACGCAATGTACTACGGCAGACCGGTTACAC
>JBKDSL010000158.1:0-3298 GCA_046340555.1 Bacteroidota bacterium | reverse complement strand
TACAGCCTTGGGTATAGGTGGCTTACCTAAGGGAAGAGTAATCGAAATTTATGGTCCTGAATCGTCCGGTAAAACTACCTTGGCCATTCACGCTATTGCCGAAGCGCAAAAACAAGGCGGAATCGCGGCTTTTATTGACGCGGAGCATGCCTTTGATCGCTATTATGCTCAAAAGCTCGGAGTGGATATCGAAAACTTGCTCATCTCTCAACCCGATAATGGTGAGCAAGCCTTGGAAATCGCAGATAACCTGATCCGTTCAGGAGCACTTGATATCATAGTTATCGATTCTGTTGCGGCACTTACTCCCAAAAGTGAGATAGAAGGTGAAATGGGCGATTCAAAAATGGGATTACAGGCCCGATTGATGTCACAAGCGCTTCGTAAACTTACTGCTACTATCAGTAGAACCGGCTGCTGCTGCATCTTCATCAATCAGTTGCGTGAAAAAATCGGAGTAATGTTCGGGAATCCCGAGACAACCACTGGTGGTAATGCCTTGAAGTTCTATGCTTCCGTTCGACTCGATATTCGCAGGATTGGTCAGTTGAAGGATGGTGAAAATATCATTGGTAACAGAACCCGAGTCAAAATCGTCAAGAACAAGGTGGCACCACCATTCAGAACTGCAGAATTCGATATTCTTTACGGTGAAGGCATTTCCCGCTGTGGTGAAATCGTTGATCTGGGTGTTGACAGAGGAATCATCAAAAAAAGCGGCTCTTGGTTCAGTTACAATGAAACCAAACTTGGACAAGGTCGTGAAGCCGTTAGACAACTGTTCTTGGATAACCCCGAATTGGCCGACGAAATTGAAACACAGATTCGTGCATATCAGCCCGCCGACGCAGCAGAATAATACCCCGTTTTCATCATGATAGGACAAGAGTCTGCCTCCGGGCGGACTTTTGTTTTTATTAGCTTTACGATATGAAAAATCCGATTAATCGTTTGGCTCCATTTTTGCTTCTATTGGTGGTATCCGTTGCAATTTCTTGTCAAGGTCGCAACGGCTCCGAATCGAAAAACCAAGCAGATTCACTTTCCGCTTCCGTCATAGATACATCATTGGATGTTATCAATAAAAAAATATCGGAAGATCCAACCAACCCTGAACTGCTCCACTCGAGGGCCTTGTTGTATATAGATTTGAAAAGGTTTGAGGAAGCATTAACCGACATGCGTAGTGTTTTAAGTTTGGATTCTACTAAGTCAGCCTACTACATTACAATGGCTGATCTGTCTATGGCTGCTAACAGGACTTTCAATGCCAAGATGTTTTTGGAGAGGGCAATAACTCTTGATCCTGAAAATCATGAGGCATCACTTCGACTAGCCGAATTGAATTTCATAGTTAGACGCTATCCAGAGTCATTGGAGATTTTAAATAAGCTTATATCCAAAGACAAGTCCGATACTACTGCATTGCTGATGCGTGGTTTTATTTACAAGGAAAACGGTGATACCAACCGAGCAATCAGTGATTTCAGGACTGCAGTAGAGTCAAATCCTGAATTTTATTCTGCATACCATCAACTTGGCATGATCTTCCAACTCAGAAATGATCCCATTTGCGAAGGTTACTTCTCCAATGCCATACGGATACGTCCCAATAGCGAAGAAGCCCTTTACGGACGTGGCCTTTGGTATCAGGAACATGATGAATATGATAAGGCAATTCAAGATTATACTTCCATCATCAAAATTAATCCAGGGAATAAATCCGCTCATTTTAACCTTGGTTATCTGCATCAGGTACATTTGAAAGTTTATGCCGAAGCTATAAAGCATTTCACGCGTGCCATTGAAGTTGATGGCCAATATGCCGAGGCTTATTTGAACCGTGGACTATGCTTCGAATCAATGGGTGATATAGCCGGAGCTAAAAAGGATTTTGAGGCGGCACTATTACATCGTCCTGGATATCGATTGGCACAAGAAGGAATGGGCAGGGTATCAAAGTAAAGAGGCCCCCTAAATTGGAGGCCTCTATATCTTGACTTGTGATTTTTTCTTTATGCCATCATGGCAACCTTAGGCCCAGCGTTGATAATCTCAGCAGAAGAACCTTCGGCATATTGGTTGAAATTCTTAACAAATGCAGCAGCTAGGTCTTGTGCTTTTGCATCGTATGCGGACTTATCAGACCATGTTTGACGTGGATTGAGTATCTCAGCAGGAACATTTGGACATGCGGTAGGGAAATTGAGACCGAATACAGGCAATGTTTCATACTGTACTGAATCCAAGTCGCCATTGATAGCCGCTGTGATCAGAGAACGTGTATAGGCCAACTTGATTCGAGAGCCGATACCATAAGAACCTCCAGACCAACCGGTGTTCACCAACCAAACCTTCGCCCCCGACTCTTTAAGTTTTTTCCCAAGCAATTCTGCATATTTAGCGGGATGCAAGGGGAGGAATGCTTTTCCGAAACATGCAGAGAAGGTAGTGGTGGGTTCGGTGATACCCACTTCTGTTCCTGCAACTTTTGCTGTATATCCAGAGATGAAATGGTACATGGCTTGGCCTGAATCCAACCTGGAAATAGGAGGTAAGACACCAAAGGCATCAGCGGTTAAGAAAAATATGTTCTCAGGTGATTTGCCAGTTGAAAGTGCTTTTGCATTTTCAATGAAGTTTACCGGGTATGCTACTCGAGTGTTCTCGGTTTTGGAGGTGCTATCGTAATCCACAGTTGTAGTACCTTCAAAAAAGTCGATGTTTTCCAACATCGAACCGAATTTGATAGCATTGAAAATCTGTGGTTCTTTTTCTGCAGTAAGATTGATGCATTTAGCATAGCAACCACCTTCGAAATTGAATACTGAATCATCTGACCAACCATGCTCGTCATCTCCAATTAGTGCTCTATTCGGGTCGGCTGAAAGTGTGGTCTTTCCTGTTCCTGATAAGCCAAAGAATATGGCTACATCTCCTTTTGCACCTTCGTTAGCAGAACAATGCATGGAAAGAGCATTCCTATGCTGTGGAAGTACGTAGTTCAAAACAGAAAAAATTCCTTTTTTGATTTCACCAGTATATCCGGTACCACCAATCAAGATGATTTTTTTGGTGAAGTTTATGACAGCAAAGTTGTGCTGACGGGTTCCGTCCAATTCTGGGGAGGCCAGGAATCCCGGAGCAGAAATGACAGTCCATTCTGGCACAAAATCCAAAATTTCCTCAGGTGAAGGACGCAGAAAAAGGTTGTTGGCAAACAGATTTTGCCAAGGCATTTCGGTTACCACACGAACATTCATCCTGTATTTAGGGTCAGCACATGCATAGCAATCTC
>JBKDSL010000157.1:0-6841 GCA_046340555.1 Bacteroidota bacterium | reverse complement strand
GTTCTCACGTAGTTGTCATTCCTTCCCTTTGGTATGAGGCCTGTCCTTTTACGGTTATCGAATCCATGACTTGTGGTGCTGCCATGGTGGTAAGTGATGCAGGCGGCATACCAGAGTTGGTTGATGATACGGCTTTGGTTTACCCTAAGGGAGACACGAATGCTTTGGTCAACCAATTGAAAAAACTGCTGGCAGATTCTATGCTTCAAAGGAGACTTGGGTCGATGGCTGCTGAACTTGCAAATCGGCAATTTGGTTTGAATCGAATGGTCGTTGAACATGTTGAGTATTCACTTAATCAACCTCAATCGTGAGCATTAGTTCTTCGATTTGTATTGTGTCGCATAATCGTAAAAAGGAATTGCAGTATACTTTGGATAGGATATTGGAGCGGATTGATACAGATACGGAGATCATTGTAGGTTTAGACGGCTGTACCGACGATTCCAAGGTCTTGCAATTGGAATATGCTAATGTTATTTGGTTGGAATTTCCCACACACATAGGAGCCAGTGCCGCGCGCAGAAAAGTTTACGAAAAGGCCAAAGGGGATTTTATTTTCGGTTTCGACGATGATTCACACCCTGTTACTATTGACTTTGTGCAACAGACCATCCAGATTTTTGATAGCAACCCCATGCTAGGGATTGTCGCCTTTAGGATATTCAATGGTATTCAACTTCCTGAAGTACAACAATTGGAAATTTCAATTTGCAAATCATATGCATGTTCCGAATTCGCCGGATGTGGATATGCCATTACCCGGAAAGCATATGAGGCTTCCGGAGGGTTCCCTCAGTGGATCAATATTTATGGGGAAGAAGCTTATGTGTCAATCCGTGCTTTCGAAAAGGGGTATTGGTTATCCTATGAGCCATCCATCTTAGTTCA
This sequence comes from Bacteroidota bacterium, assembly GCA_046340555.1. GTDB lineage: Bacteria > Bacteroidota > Bacteroidia > AKYH767-A > OLB10 > JALRAP01. The sequence goes on along the minus strand of JBKDSL010000157.1, from coordinate 5,950 downwards.
TCATCGTATCAATAAAGATGCAAGGAAAAGTGATGGATATCAGAAGTTCCGTTTCGTATTGCAGTTGAGAAACAATTTGGTCTTTTTTATGAAGTTGTACCCGTTTCCACTGAATTTCCGATCGGTTTGTAAGTGTGCTTTGCATAACTTGTTCAAGTATGGAATCAAATCTCCATCATGGCATTTTTTGTTTTGGAAGTCTTTTTTTGCTGCGTTTGTATCTTGTGTAGGTATTAATGAGCGTATCATTTCGACCTCCGTACTCAAGGAATGGAAAAGATTACCTCTTCCGGTTTTTGATTGGATTCCTCCCAAAACATCACATGTCTAGTCCGCGAGTTGGGATTCTAATGCCTGTTTACAATGTGGCTCCTTTCATACGGGATTCTGTACAGTCCATATTGGATCAAACCTATCGTGATTTTGAGTTATTGATTGTTGATGATTGCTCGACCGATGACACTGTTACAATCATTCAATCCTTCCAGGACAATCGGATTAAATTGATTCGTAATGAAGTCAACATGGGCTTGGTTTACGGACTAAATTTAGGGCTTAAGCATTTGCAGAATGATTATTTAGCCCGAATGGATGGTGATGATTTAGCTTTGCCGACTCGTTTGGAATGCCAGGTTCGATTTATGGATGAGAATGCTGATGTAGTGATGTGTGGAACACAGGCGTATTGGGAGGAAGTTGACCACAATGGGGATTTCGGTAAAACCTACGAATGGGATTATTCTGTTTCTGATGAAGCAATTCGAGTTTCATTGCTTTGGAGTGCCTCGTTTGTACATCCATCGGTTATAATTCGCGGAGATGTGTTTCGAAGGAATCAATTGTCCTATGATGACACGTACACTATCGCCTGCGAGGATTGGCACATGTGGATCCGACTTTCCCAGTTCGGTCTTTTGGCAAATTTGAATGAAAGATTGGTTCGTTATCGTATTCGAAAAGGAAGTCTACATCGCTCAAATCCGGCTTTGGCCATGCAATTGAATCAAAAGGTCAGGCGATTCTATTTGACATCATTAGGAATGGATGATTCCGTTATTCGTACAATGCTGAAAGAGGAAGGACTTGTTAAAGTTGAGTTCAAAGGTTTGCTTAATACCTACAAAATATTTTTTCAACATATCCAAAGTGTTTTAGATGGTAAGCGGTTAAGTGTTCAGATTGGTAATCGGATGGTGGATGTATTCAAGAATAATAAGTTGGGACTGATTTCTTTGTTTCACATCTACACTAGTGGGTTTCGCCCCGACTTCACTTATCTGAAAAAAGCGATTAAATACGCTTTTAACAAATGATTGGATATTTGACAACAGAATATCCTGGTATATCAAGTCATTATGGTGGAATTGGAACTTCCATTCGTGACTTGGTTCAAGGATTAATTAATGGGAAAATTGTTCCTTATGTGATTTTAATCAATGACCTTGAAGATTCGCACCAATCTTTGGACGGCGCGAATATCATAAAGATAAAACGGAAACGTTTTCCTGGTTTAACCGCGTATTTGACTGGAATAAAAATCTCTAGGGTGGTTAATGAATTGGTCAGCCAAGGAAAAATTAATGTTTTAGAAGTTCCTGATTGGACAGGTTTGTCGGCCTTTGTTAAGGTGAATTGTCCGGTAGTTATGCGACTCAATGGTTCGGAAGGATACTTTAAGTATTTGGAAGGCAAGTCATCCAAGTTTCGTTACCGGTTTTTGGAGCGAAGAGCGTTTTTCAATGCGAATCATATCATTTCTGTTAGCCACTTCACCGCCAATGTTACCAATCTGGTTTTTGGATTAAACCGAAGCATGGAAATCATTCCAAATGCAGTTGATTCGGATTGTTTTATCCCTAACAATACCGCGGTGGAGCATAAGACGGTTCTCTATTACGGCACCTTGACTCGTAAAAAAGGGGTGATTGAGCTTCCTTGCATCTTTGAGCGTGTAAATACGACTCACCCTGATGCAAAATTCCTGATTATTGGACGGGATAATCCAGATAGCCTTACTGGTTCTAGCACAACATGGGGTTTAATGAAAAAACAATTCGAGGTGTTAGGCATTCATAATGTTCATTACATTCCCGGGGTGCCTCGGCATGAATTGGTCGCTTATATACAGAACGCTACTGTTTGTGTGTTTCCAAGTTATGCCGAAGCCCTCCCTGTTTCCTGGTTAGAGGCAATGTCTTGCGGCAAAGCAGTGGTGGCATCCAACATTGGTTGGGCTTCCGAGATTATCGATGATCATCAGAATGGATTCTTGGTCCATCCTGCTAATCACAGAGCATTTGCATATAAAATCGAATTGTTGTTATCGGATTCAGAACTTAGAAATCGATTCGGCCTTGCTGCTCGAAATGCTGTCGTCAATCGTTTTAGTTCAAAAGTTGTTCTAGACAAATATTTGCATTTTTATTCAAAAGTCCTTGGAAATTCATTTGCAGCTTAAGGAATATCTGGCTAGTAATGGCGACTTGCTATTATATACTGGCGATCCAGATTTATCACTATTAGATGGTTTGGCTAGTGGTCCGGGTGATTTATGGCACAGTTCTTTGGATCGTGGTTATTTAAATGCATTTCACGAAATTGTATACCAAACCCATATTGCTTGGTGGTATGTAGAGGATTTCAAGGGCTTGGACTCTTGTATTAATTGGAGAATAGATCCTTCGGGTTTTGTAGTTAGGAAAAATGTTTGGGAGCATTTTGGAGGCTTCAATCTTTCCTATCGCTCAGCTATTATGGGTGCTCTTTCCTTGGGATACGACATGATCAAGAATGGGGCGGTACCTTTATATACCAAGGGACTATTTAACAAAAGTGAATCTCCTTTGTATGCAATTCCTGTTTCAGACAAATTCCAATTCTTCAATCATAAGTTCCGTTGGCCACATTCGTTGTATTTGTTGATGCGTTGTGGCTTGTTAAACCCGTTATGGCATTTTGCTTTTTGGAAATCCCTTTTGACTTTCAAAAGGGATTCTGTTACAGGGTTTAACACTGTGAAACTGTTGAATCCCGTCCAAGGCTCCCCATCGATATCATACATCATTCCTACCATGATGCGGCAATCCATGACAATGCAGTTATTGCATGATTTGGCAAATCAATCTTATCCGCCCTCCCAGGTTATTATTGTGGATGCCACACCTGAAATGGATCGATTATCGGGTCTATACTATCAAAGAGAATGGCCTTTTCAGTTGGAAGTGGTTTGGCAGACATCAAAGGGAAGTTGTCGTGCTCGAAATGAAGGCATTGAGCTATCAACTGGTGATTATATCGTTTTTGGCGATGACGATATCCGATTGCCCGAGGACTTCATCGAGAATCATATCCGATTCATGCAAACCTATCAGGTGGATGCTTGCAATGGTTTGGATATCCGTGCAGACCATCCCGCCCAGGACTTGAATGATCTAAGTAAAAAGCGCAATGAATACTTTTTGTCCAACACAGCTGTTCCCGGAGTATCGAATAATTTCAATAATGCCAACTCCTGCATCTCCCGAAAGGTGTTGATGCAAGTGCCAGGTAACGATGTGAACTACGATGGGGGATATGGGGAGGACAGTGATTTCGGTATTTCGCTAGTCAAAAAGGGCTTTGTTTTATTGCACAATCCCTATTCAGTCAATTTGCATCTCAAACCACCTGCTGGTGGATATCGGTTTTGGGGTGCGCAATCAAAAATCACCGGACGCAAGCGTAAACGACAGCCTTGGGAAATAAACCGTACAGTAGGCTGGATACGACCAGTGCCCAGTCCAACCATAATGTATTACGCTATTAAGCATTTTAGTAGGAAAACAATAGTTGAATATGAAATCAAACATTTCCTACATTACATGACTAGCCAGGGTATTGCCCGTTTACCATTTAGACTATTAAGGCTGCCTTTTAAGTATTTGCAATTATTTAAATCACGAAGCTTTGCCAAGGATCTCCTAGCGTCTAAAAAATGAATTTGGAGGGGTCAAAAATTCAAAAGATTGTGGATGCTGCATTTTGGTTAGCTATGGGCTGTATTGTCACCAGATGGATTATTTTGATTTTCTATGCTATCATTCATCCACAGCCCGCAGTGGGTGATGAGGTTCACTTTTTGAATTATTTGCAAATTTTACACGGAAACGGAATTGTTGATTCATTGTCAAAATCTGTAGCCATAAATTACACAATGCTGGCTATTCCTTTTAGTCTGGTTTTGGATGGGCTTGTTTCCCTCCGTCTAGTTAATCTTATTTTACTTTCATTTTTCATATATTACCTATACAAAAAGGACTTTCCTTATTCGAAATATGTCATACTTCTTGCTTTGTTTTATACAGGAAAGGTTGGCATATTCAATGTGGGGATTAATGATGCTTTGTTTGCAACTTCATTTGCGGTAATATTGATCGAATTTATCTACATGATAAAGAATGGCAAAGCAGAATACCCTGGGTTGCTTGTCTTTTCTGCGGCATTGTCTTTGACAACAAGGCCTTTGGTCATCATCTATTTTCCATTGTTGCTATTGGTAATATGGGGCATATGCAAATTCAAAATATGTCGGGAAGTTAAACTTGTCACGATAATCATCAGCTGCCTTGTGTTGCTTTTACATGTTCCATCGTTGGTCTTTAATCAATCGCCTTGTTGGGATAATAAAACTACCGATTCGGAATTGACCTGGGCTCAAAGGCAATATCTTGCCCAAATCGAGGCGAACAAAGGTTTAAGACCCGAGGGAACTCATCCATCTTGGGAGGAGCTTCGATTATATATTGAACACAATGGGGCAAATAGTTTACCTAAAACCTTTGTTGAATCAATATATTTCGATTGGGGAATGACAGTTTATGAGTTTTTCAAAGATTTGTATTTTTCATTCAAGGGTTTGTTATTGCAGACAGGGGCCTTGGCTTTCATTTTCTTTTATGGACTTTTTAAGAAAACTGTTTGGAGGGATAAGGCTTTATTGTTTTCTTTTCTGCCTCTTATATATGCGCTTTTGGTTTTTAGTTTTATAATTATATCCAATGTAGAGTGGCGCTGGTATGCCCCTGTTGTTCTATTGTTAATAACATCAATTGGAGCATTATTGTCAATTGAAATGTTTGAAAAAGCTTCAATAATTAAGTTGTCATTATCTTGCTCAATTATGTTTTTGTCAGCAATTGGAATTTATAATCTATTAAGCAGTTAATTTAAATGGATAAGATTTCGGTAGTTAGTCCGGTTTATAAGGCTTATGATATAATCCCTGAATTGGTTTCAAGGCTAAAACATGTGTTGGATATTATTGGCAATAGCTATGAAATAATTTTGGTTGAAGATGGTTGTCCGCAAAATTCATGGTCTGCTATTTCTGAAGAATGTAAAAAGGATGAAAGAGTTATTGGGGTTAAGCTTAGTCGCAACTTTGGTCAACATAATGCTATAACCGCTGGGCTATCGCATGTTACTGGAGATTGGGTTGTTGTTATGGATTGTGATTTGCAGGACCAGCCTGAAGAAATACCCAAGTTATTTTCAAAGGTTTCAGAAGGATATAAGATTGTTTATGCGGTTAGGAATGAAAGACAAGATGCTTTTTTAAAAAGGCTATCGTCTTCAATGTTTTACCGCTTTTTCAGTTATATGACCGATACTAAACAAGATGCTAGGATAGCTAATTTTGGCATATATCATAAAACCGTTATTGATGCCATTCTTTCCATGCGTGATAACATCCGTTATTTTCCTGCCATGGCTCAGTGGGTTGGATTCTCAAGCATTGGCATCAATGTCAATCATGCTCCACGGTCAGCCGGCAAATCCTCCTATAATTGGAAAAGCTTGTTTAAATTGGCTATGGTTAATATCATAGCTTTTTCAGGTAAGCCAATGTATTTGAACATCCGGTTTGGCTTATTCATTGTTTTTATTTCATTTTTAATTGCCATTTATTATC
>JBKDSL010000156.1:0-2853 GCA_046340555.1 Bacteroidota bacterium | reverse complement strand
GATGCCAGCAGTTCTGTTTTGTCCTCTGCCAAATCCACGATCTCATCAAACGACTTCGACTGTACATACATCTGCTTGGTGAGCTTGTCGAGTTTGCGCGTAGTTTCAATCAGCAATTTAGAACTTTGGTAACCGTCCATCGACTTGTATCGGTCGATGCCGCCATAGCCTGCGCTACGCACCGTTGCCGGGATGGGGTCCGCCTCGAAAATAACACGGTAAATATTGTCGTCGCGGTTTTGCAAATCCGCCAAAACCACCGAAGCCTCATCCATGCGCTCTTGTAAGATCTCATACTGGAGCTCGAGTTGCGAAATCTCGCGTTTAAGCTGCTTTTCCTTGGGAGAGTCTAAATAAGAATATGCAATGAGCACGATTACCGTGCTGAAAACCATAGCCGAGGCCAAAAATCCTGCAACACGCAAAACCTGCTTGCGCAAAGGCACAATTACCCGCTCATATTTGAGGGAATGCGTGTTGAAGTAATATTTAGCCTTAGGCATTCGTGGCTGGTGGAATAAAAATTAAATTTGTAAGACCTTCTTAGGCAAAAATAACCATTTATATTAAATCACAAAAGGCTGTTTTACAGCCACTCAACAGATCCTCCCCATATGACATCGGCAGAGATTAGAAAGGCTTTTCTGGATTTCTTTTCAGAACAAAAACACCAAATAGTTGCATCAGCCCCCATGGTGGTCAAAAACGACCCCACCCTGATGTTCACCAATGCAGGTATGAACCAATTCAAGGACATCTTTCTTGGCAACAGTCCGGTGAAGTATCCGCGCATCGCGAATTCGCAAAAATGCCTTCGTGTTTCCGGAAAGCACAACGATTTGGAAGAGGTGGGCGTGGATACCTACCACCACACCATGTTCGAAATGCTCGGGAACTGGTCGTTTGGTGATTATTTCAAGAAGGAAGCATTGGAATGGGCTTGGCAACTGTTAACTGATGTGTACAAGATCCCCAAAGACCGTTTGTATGTGACCGTGTTCGAGGGTGATGAGAAAGAGCAATTGGCCTTCGACCAGGAAGCGTACGATATTTGGAAAGGGTTGATTGCTGAAGACCGCATTTTGCGCGGTAACAAGAAAGACAACTTTTGGGAGATGGGCGACACAGGCCCCTGTGGTCCGTGCTCGGAAATTCACGTCGATCTAAGAAGTGAGCAAGAAAGAAAAGCCGTGGACGGAAAAGCGTTGGTGAATGCAAGTCATCCGCAAGTCATCGAGATATGGAACAATGTATTCATGCAGTTCAACCGCATGGCGGATGGCTCATTGCAACCTTTGCCTGCCAAGCATGTGGATACAGGCATGGGCTTCGAGCGTTTGTGCATGGCGTTGCAAGACAAGACCAGCAACTATGATACGGATGTCTTCCAACCAATGATCCGTTTCATCAGCTCCAAATGCGGTATCGCCTATGGCGCCGATGAGAAAACCGACATTGCCATGCGTGTGATGTCGGATCATATTCGAGCAATTTCATTCGCCATTGCCGACGGACAACTTCCATCCAACAACAAAGCGGGTTATGTGATCCGTCGCATTTTGAGAAGAGCGGTGCGCTATGCCTATAGCTTCCTGAACTTCCGCGAGCCGATTTTGTGTGACATGGTTCCTGTATTAGCCACCACTTTCGAGGGACAGTTTCCGGAATTGGATTCGCAGCAGGAATTCATCGCCCGTGTAATCCGCGAAGAAGAGAATGCCTTTTTGAGGACCCTAGAAACAGGTATCAAGAAATTCGAACAGTATCAAGGCTCGAAGATTGAAGGTGCATTTGCTTTCGAATTGTTCGACACCTTCGGATTCCCAATTGACCTTACACAGCTGATGGCCCGCGAGAAGGCTATGGAAGTGGATATGGATGGCTTCAACGCCGCCATGTTGGAACAGAAAACCAGGTCCCGAGCCGCTGCTGAAAAAGATTTGAGTGATTGGGTGCAGGTGCATGAAGAGGAGGAATCTGAATTCATTGGATACGATTCGATGGAAACAGAGTGCCGCATATTGAGATACCGAGAGGTGAAAACGAAGGGCAATACCCTCTACCAACTCGTGCTCGACAGGACACCGTTTTATGCAGAAAGTGGCGGGCAGGTTGGTGATACGGGATACCTATACACTCAAAAGGAAAAGGTTCGCATTACCGATACCAAGAAGGAAAACAACCTGATTGTACATTACTGCGAAAAGTTGCCTTCTGAAATGGATTCAGTGTTCCGTGCCGAGGTTGACCGCCTACGCCGGCGCGACATCACCTCTAACCACAGTGCTACGCATTTGATGCACTCGGCGCTGCGCAGTGTGCTTGGTAACCATGTGGCACAAAAGGGCTCATTGGTGAATGACGAGATTACCCGATTCGATTTCTCACACTTTGCAAAAGTTGGAGATGAAGAATTAGAGCGAATCGAGCAGATGGTAAACATCAAGATCCGCGAAAACATACCGTTGAACGAACAACGCAATGTTCCCATTGCCAAAGCCATGGAGCTGGGAGCTACCGCCTTGTTTGGCGAGAAATACGGTGAGTATGTGCGTGTAATCACAATTGACAAAAACTATTCGGTAGAATTATGTGGCGGCACGCATGTGGGTGCGACCGGTGAAATAGGGTTGTTCCGCATCATATCCGAGAGTTCGGTTGCAGCAGGGGTTCGAAGGGTGGAAGCGGTAACGGGAGCTGCTGCTGAAAGGCTTTTGAGAAATCAGCATCGAGAGCTTTCAGAGTTAAAATCGTTGTTGAATAATCCAAAGGACTCCGTAAAAGGATTGCAAACGCTACTTGATGAGCAGGACGCTTTGAGAAAGAAATTGGAGTCACTTTATGCCGAGAAGG
>JBKDSL010000155.1:0-6594 GCA_046340555.1 Bacteroidota bacterium | reverse complement strand
TTATAAACCCGCATTCCGGTCTTTTGTCCAATCCATTTTGATTCCAAATGCGCCAATGCTCTAGAAGAACCCAGGCAAAGCACTTCGTAGCGCGAGGAGTCCCTGAAGAGCAAATTCATTTTTCCCGACACATCCTCAGTCGATTTACGGAAGCCCGCCTGCAACACCTTATCAAACACAAATAATAGGATTAAGGAAGCCAACAATGAAGCTAGTAGGTAAAACAGCGCGCGTTTCATTTTCAAAATTGGAAATAAATAAAACTATTTGAACCCATAACGCCGAAACACAAGGTAATTGCTGTGAGCAGTGTAATCAGAATCATCGAGGACGCTGTCCCCTCGGCGAGTTTTCTGATTTTTTCACTTTCCAAGACAAACAACAATATTATGGAAGTAAATGAAAGTGTCAAACTGAAAACTCCAAAGCCCTTTATGACAGGATCAAAAGCGGATTGAGCCGATAAAAAGTCGCCTAGTTTTGCTATGACAGTCCAAGCAGTATGCATACTATCGGCTCGGAAAAATATCCATGCAAAGCAAACCAAGGTGAAAGTGAATAGCACCCTTAATGGCCTTATCAAACCTGATTCAATATTGAAGGAACTTGCCTTCAACCATTCACCCAATACCAATCCAAGGACCAAGTAAGTTCCATGTAAAGCACCCCATGCTATAAATGTCCAATTGGCGCCATGCCAAAAGCCGCTGATCACAAATGTTATGTATAAGTTGTAATACCATCTCCACTTCACCACCCGGTTTCCTCCTAGCGGAATGTATAGATAATCTCGAAACCAAGTCGATAGAGAAATGTGCCAACGCGACCAAAATTCAGAAACGGATGCTGACAGATAAGGTGTTCTGAAATTATCCATCAGATGTACCCCTAACAACATGGCACAACCAATGGCAATATCCGTATAACCAGAGAAGTCGCAATATATCTGAATGGCGAAGAACAATGTGGCTAAAAACACCTGAATGCCTTCAAAACCTTCTGGAAAAAGATAAACCTTGTCCACATACAAACACAACCTATCGGCAACAACCAGTTTTTTGAAAAACCCCATGGCCATAAGTGTTGCCCCAGCCGTCAATGTGTTTACATCAATTTTGTTGCGGAGGTCCTTGAGCTGAGCAATCAGATTGCCTGCCCTTTCTATCGGGCCTGCTACCAGCTGTGGAAAAAATGTCACAAACAGTGTGAAAAAACCGAAATTCCGCTCGGCCACCAATTGCCTCCTATAAACATCTATCACGTATCCCATGATCTGGAAAGTGTAAAAGGATATACCCATTGGCAGTAGCAATCGCATTGCCGGTGTTTGGTAATCAATTGCTGAAAAGCTGAAAAGCGCATTCAGGTTATCAGATACGAATCCATAATATTTAAACAAGAACAATGTGCCCAAGTCGAAAAGCATGGCAAGCCACAAAATACGCTTTCGATTGGGAATGGAATCAGAACGCTCGATAGCAAGGGCACAAGCGAAGTTGACTAGGCAAACCGTGAGCAGTAGCAATATATACTCGGTTTTCCACGCCATGTAAAACCAAAGGCTTGCGATCAATAGCAAAACCCATCTGAACCTGACAGGAAGCAGATAAAAAAGCAGCAGTGTCAGCGGAAAAAAAATGATGAACTGCAGCGAATTGAACAGCATGATTATGCGATTGTGAGCGGACTAAATTATCAAACTAAAGGAATATCACAAACGCTCCATCAACTCTGACAGGCAATTAATCGATGTGTGTCCGCCCGCCAGATGATGTTCCTTGTAAGGGTCGAATAAACAAGCTTGCATACCGGCAGCTAAAGCGCCTTGGATATCGGTCTCCAGATTGTCGCCTACCATCAGGCAGCTGTCGGCAGTGGTGGATGCCAATGATGTAGCATAGTCGAAAATTGCCTTGTGAGGCTTTTTGAATCCCGTTTGCTCCGAAACAATAATATGATCAAAATAGGGTTTCAATCCGCTGTTAGCGATCTTTACATGCTGTACTTCGGTGAAACCATTAGTGATCATCAACAACCCATACCGGCCTTGAAGATGAGACAACATCTCATGTACGAAGGGAAACAAATTTTTCTTCAATGGACTCTCTCTGACGTAATCCGATGCCAAAGCCTCAGCGAGTGCATCGTCATGAATGGAAAATCGCTCCAACGTATTGGCAAACCTCCCCTTCCTTAAAACCTCCTTACCAATTGTTCCCAAGGAATACGCATTCCACATATCGTGATTGATACGTTCATATACCAATATGAATTCATCTAGAGAAGGAACACCCGAAGCCTCCAAATGATGTCTTTGATAGAGGTCGCCGATTGTTTCGCGGGAGTTAGCCCTGAAATCCCACAAGGTATGGTCTAAGTCAAATAAAACAGCGCGAATGTTTTTCATCCTACCACCTTCTCCCGAAGCTCGGGAACATTTACAACATGGAACAACTCAAATGCACCGGTTAATACCAAAGACCAAAACAATATGGAAAAGAACATATACAAGAAAATCTTTCCCTTATGGTCTTCAAAAAGATTTAGAATTACCGTACCTACCGGAATGGAAATCACCACAGGCGTTAAAAAAGCTACCCCAATCAACCCATATTTGCGCCATAGTCTCACGAATCGCCGAGAGCTTTTCGTGAAAATGGGCTTACGTTCATCCACAGGGTGTACCAAGTCCTCCTGATGCCCTGGCCGGATAATTAGTTTTGTTCCGTTTATGGCCTTGAGTATCTTACGCCGCATCCAACTGATGCCGATTTGAATTTCCAAACTGAAAAAAGTGAAAAACCAAACGCCTAGCATTCCACCGGCTACGCAATATGATACGGTTTCGAAAAAGGTGAATCCGTAGTCGCGATCCAAATATGCGAAAGTCGGACCTGCTACGAATTTCACACTGCTGACCAAGATAATCAGAACGATCCTGAGTAACTCTTCCACAAACCGGATAAATTATTTAATTATTTCAGGCCTTTTCCCCATAGGCCAAGTCGCCGGCATCGCCCAATCCAGGTACAATGTATGACTGTGCAGTAAGCTCCTCATCAACGGCCCCAATCCATAGTGTAATGTTGGAGGATAAATGTTTTTTAACATACTCAACACCGAGGTTACTTGCAATCACAGAAACCACGTGTGTATGCGCAGGAACACCCCGCTCCAACATGGCTTTGTACGTCATTACCATCGACTGACCAGTTGCCAACATCGGATCGGTCAATATCACAATCCTGCCATCCAAAGCAGGGGACGCTACATATTCCAAACTGATCTCAAAACTACCGTCCTTGTGATGCTTTCGATAGGCAGAGATGAAAGCATTGTCTGCGTGATCGAAATAATTAAGTACCCCCTGATGCAATGGCAACCCCGCCCTCAGTATGGTGGCAACAACAGGTTGTTCAGATGGGACATCCATGGGAGCTACACCTAAGGGTGTGGTGAAATCTTTTGTATGGTAAGGAAGCGTTTTACTGATCTCATAAGCAGCTATCTCACCAATACGTTCCAAGTTGCGCCTAAATCGCGCACGATCATTTTGAATACTTACATCCCTGAGTTCAGCAATGAATCGATTGATGATCGAATTTTGTTCAGATAGAATCCTGACCATTTTCAAGAGTTTTTTTGATTGGATTAGTATAAGATGAATTCGAGACCAATATCCATCACCGCGGTTTGAGGCAGCTAAAAGGAAACGGAAGCCTATTCATTACAAAGTGTAAATATACGGATTCATCAGCTCCAAATCCTGCGTAAAAACGGGCCAATTCGGGATTGTTGGAACCCTCGAAATCCAGGAATCCAATACTTGTGGATTTTTCGTTCAAATAACAATCAACCAAACCATGCATGACTGAGCCTGCCCTACCCTCTTCCGAAACACCTGAAAAAATGAAGTAGCTGCTTGCAAAAGCCTCGAAGAAAATCGCGCCACCAACTGCCAATCCATCTGCATTTCTAGCCAACAATGTCAAAACATTGGCATTTTCTTGAACAGCGGCTAGGAGCCTTCTAAAAACCATATGATCGCTATCAGGATAACGTCCCAACCGACCACCTCTACCCATCTCAAAAAGCCGGATTACCTCCTCAGGATCTCCTTGCTTGTCGATTATCAAACCCGCATCCTGGAACTTCCGGACATTGCGCTTGTGGTTGGAGGAAAATCGATTGCGCACATCATCCACTCCTCGACCAAGTTTGAGAACCAAGTTCATCCTGTTTTGGGTCTTGAGTCCGGCTGGAGCATGTAGATTTTGGGCATTCAAATTCAAATCGACGAAACGCACATGCCGTGGTATGGCATTCAAAAAAACACTGATTGTATCCGCTACTACAGTCGTTGGTGAGAATACACCCAGCTGCTGGCAATAGGGCGGCATAAAGGCATAATCAACCAGATACTTCCTTCTGATCGGTAATGGCATGATCTCTTTGTAATCACCATGAACCAACGCACACCAACCCGGACTGACAGCATCCAAATACCAAGAGTATGCGTATATGTTTGCATTGATGGAGCCGTCCAAAGCCCTGTTCCACTGTTGCTCATTGATTTGGCTACGATTCAGAAATCGGATACCGGTAGACATCATACCGCTTCCTCCACCATTTGGCGGTAAACATCGCGCCAGCCTGCCCAGATTTTGTTTTCGGATAGTGATTCGTTATGCCAGAGACTGATGAAATCACCATTTACCTGTCGCACTTCCCGAATAACGGGTCTGATGTGATCCATGGCATCCTCAGGTTTTATACGCATGTAATACTTCAACGTGGCATCCATCACGGCAAACGGGTGTATCCGCAAATTAGTTACCTGCTCATTATCGAGATCATAAAAATAAAATGGGGTGCAAATGGATGCCCTGAATCCCACTTGTAGATTCAAGCCCATGGTATAATCGTCGGTGATATCCAATTCCAACAACCTGCGGTAGGTCTCAGGTAGTTTCAACACTAAGAAATGTTGGCGGCTATGATGCACCTCCCTTTTCAATATACGGGTAAGATTCGCCAATTCGGTTTTTAACAGCGACGGCTTCTTATTGGATCCATATGAGGGGTGAATACCTGTCTCAGCATAATCCGCCAATGATTGAATAAGGGATTGGAATTTGCGCGACTCAACAGGCACATTTTTATCATTCACACCATACCTGCCCAACAGAAAAAAATACATGGATTTGAAGCGGTGACGTTTTTGCAGTTCCAGTTGGAACTCATAGGTGTCGTATGGGTCTTTAGTCAACCCAAACAACACCTTGGTCCTTTCCAGGAATTCATTAAAGTCGAGATTTGCCAAAGAACGGGCATATGCACCAGCCGTCCGCATGAAACCTTTTTCCAGATAAGCCCAGGCATTATCAATATCGATGGTGGACACGAACCTGTATTTACGGGAAGTGCATACCAATTCAGGGTATCTGTTTCTAAGAATATCCTGGAGCAATTTGGCATAAATATTAACCAAAGGCTTTTGCAAAAAGCCTTTCTGGTATGCTAAGCTTTCGGAGCTGTCAAATCGATCGTGTGCATCACGTAAATGCGGAAGATACTCCTCGTATCGCGTGACCAGCCAAAAGGACGCGGCAAACAAGTCAAACGGGAAAACATCCTTGGGACTGGTTGAAAACAAAGCCTTCACACCTTGCCAATCGAACACAGAAACCTGTTGATCTTCTATCCCCTTCTCAAAGAGCAGCCTCACACATCCGAAGTGCAATTCATCTCCTATCGGTTGTTCTCCATATGAAATTTTCGGACCTTGATAAGACATGAAATCCTCCTGGTTGGTCAAAAACTCATAATCGACCCCTACGAGGTCTAGCAATACCAAGTCAAAAGCATAACGCAGCCTGTTGGTGGCGCTAGGCACCAGCACTGCAACCTTACTTCGAGTAACTGCACACATGGGATGGCTAAATTATGAATTAAGCAACCATTTAGGGTTCATAACCTGCCCTCATCGGAAAAACTGTAAAAGCTGTCGCCGGCCACGATAATATGGTCGAGCACTTGCATATCCAGCAGTTTGGCTGCATCGGCGATCTTGCGTGTCAGCTGCATATCCGCTTCACTCGGGTTTCGATTACCGCTGGGATGGTTATGGCAAAGAACCAATGCCGATGCGGATACTTCAATAGCCTTTTTGAAGACCAATTTGGGGTCGACCACAGTTCCAGTTATGCCTCCTTTACTGACCTGGTAACGGTCAATCACGTTGTTTGCCCTGTTCAACAACAAAATCCAAAACTCCTCGT
Source organism: Bacteroidota bacterium (assembly GCA_046340555.1). GTDB lineage: Bacteria > Bacteroidota > Bacteroidia > AKYH767-A > OLB10 > JALRAP01. The sequence goes on along the minus strand of JBKDSL010000155.1, from coordinate 313 downwards.
GCCCGACGTCTGATAGTATCGGTATGAATATCTCAGCCACATCAGCGCTTGAAGAGATCTTGACACGATCTGACGCCACGGCTAGTCTTCGCCTCCTACCCAATTCCAAAGCGGCCAATACCATCACAGCCTTCACAGGTCCCATGCCTTTGAAAGCGGCCAGTTCATGTAAGGACATTCGGGATAGCCTAGTAAGATCGTGGTCTACCGATCTAAGAATTCGATCCGCCAATGCGGTGGCTGGCTCGCCGGAGGTACCGTTTCGAAGCAGCACCGCTAGAAGCTCGGAATCAGACAATGCCGTCCCACCATT
>JBKDSL010000154.1:0-3812 GCA_046340555.1 Bacteroidota bacterium | reverse complement strand
TACCGTGATGGTGTTGGTGCCTGCTCCAGCTGTTATGGTAATTCCAGTTGGTGCGGTCCAGGTGTAAACTACACCCGAGTCTTGCGGAACTGAATATACTTCGCCATTTGTTCCTGGAGTCACCAATGAATCGCCTGTTACATCCCCTGGCATATTGGGTACATTTCTTTCTACCCATTTGTTGCTGGAAGGTCCGGGAACGTTACAACCAGCTCTGGTGGCAGTAACATCAACCCAACCTTGAGTGAATGTTGATGCCGCATCAATCGTGATGGTGTTGGTGCCAGTTCCCGATACGATGCTCAAACCTGTAGGTAGGTTCCATTGGTAAGTCAAAGTTGGATCGTTGGGTACACTGTATGTTGCACCACTTGTGCCAGGACATACCTTGGCATCGCCGGTAACGGCACCAGCAACAGGAACCACGTCTTTCGCAGTCCAATGGTAACGAACAGGACTTGGACTACTACATCCAGGAGATGTAGTGGTAACACGTGCCCATCCTTGAGAATAGGTGCTCGACACGTTTACGGTGATGCTATTGGTGCCTGCGCCAGATGTGATGGTCATGCCCGTTGGCAATACCCAGTTGTAACTGTTTCCTACCACATTGTTTGTGCTGAAAGTTACAGTGCTGTTGTTTGGACAAATCAAGCTTGGTCCGGTAACAGGGTCTGGAATAGTAGGTAGAGATGCGTTTACATTGATGGTTCGTGCATTTCCGCTGAGGGCACAGCTCGAGTTGGAAGAGCTAACCGACAAGTTGGCTTGTATGTAATTTGATGCAACATCAACGGTGATAGCATTGCTGCCTTGACCACCGGCAATGGTCATGCCGGCAGGAACAGTCCAGTTGTAGGTAAGACCTGCAGTTAATGGAACAGAATAGGCAACAGCCGTTGAACCAGGACAAACCGAAGACGGACCAGCAATGGAGCTTGGCGTTGGAGGAACATCGCGTGCAACCCAAATGGCACGTGACAAGCTAGGTGCGCTGCAAGTGCTGTTGGTGGCGGTAACCGATACCCAGCCTTGTGTGAATCCGCTGCCTACATCAACAGTAACAGTGCTTGCTGTAGCGTTGCTGATGATGGTCATGCCGGCAGGCAATGTCCAATTGTAAGTCAATCCGTAAATATTTGTAACGGAATAGGTCACAATGGTAGTGCCTGGACAAACTTGTGCAGGTCCTGAGATGGTGCCTGGACGATCAGGAACGTTTGCCACAATATTTTGGCAACGACTGTTGCTAGTAAGTCCGCAACTGTTGGTGGAAGTAAGACAAACCCGGCCTCCGCCACTTGCAGTAATGGCGATGGAATTGGTTCCTTGACCGCTTACAATATTCATATTGGTTGAAGGCGCCCAATTGAAGGTTGCTCCCGCAATTGGATCAACGCTCAATGTGGTTGTGCCAACGTTCGGACACAATGCAGTCTGAGTGATCGCGCTTGGTGTGATGGCGTTGTTAACAGTTACTGTGAACGGAACACAAGTGGTGGAACCACAGTTGCCAGATGCATTTACATAGAAGGTAGTGGTATTTTGGGGAGCGAGAGTGATACTGCTACCCGAACCTACTTGGTTCGTGCCGCAAGCACCCCTGAACCATTTCCATGATGCGCCAGAGGCAAGTGTTCCTCCGTTAACCGACAAGGTTACAGATTGTCCTGGACAAATGGTGGTGGCGGTTCCAGAGATGGAAACAGCAGCCACAGATCCGCAACCATTATCATAGGTCACTTCAACCGTGTCACGAGATGGTGTACAGGTTCCATTAGAGATGGTCCAAATCAAAACGTTGCTTCCTGCCTTCAGTCCGCTTACAGTGGCAGATGCCAAATTTGCGTTGTTTAGAGATCCATTGAAATTCAACATGCTCCATGTTCCAGTTCCTGAAGAAGGATTGTTGCCAGTGAGGATATAGGTGCTATTGGTTACAGTTACATCTGCACCGGCATCAGCAACAGTAGGCGTACTATTCACGGTAACTGTTGTAGCGCTACTTGTGGCAGTACAGCCATTGGCGCCAGTTACCTGTACAGTGTAATTTCCAGAAGTACCTGCGTTGATTGTCTGCGTAGTTGCTCCATTGCTCCACAGATAGGAGGCGGCAGGAGCAGCTGTAAGGGTTACAGAAGATCCTGAGCATACAGTTGTACTTCCTGATGCGGTGATGCTAGCTGTGGGAGCTGCAACATCATTGGTAACAACATAGTTTCTAGAATAACTACATCCGTTTGTTCCAGTTACAGTAACGGTATAGGTTGCGGCACTAGAAACGTTGATGCTAGATGATGTGGCGCCATTGTTCCATAGGTAGGAGGCTCCGCCAGTAGCTGTCAAGGTAGCAGAACTAGTTGAGCAATTCAGGGTGGTTGCATTAGCCGTTATACCCACGCTTGGTGAGGTGAAGTTATTGGTGATGGTGGTATTGCCAGCTGATGTACATCCGTTGGATCCTGTGACAGTAACACTGTAAGTTCCTGCGGATGTTACGTTGATGCTGGATGCGGTACTGCCGTTGCTCCACAAGTAGGAGGCCGCAGTTGGAGCAGAAAGTGAAATTGAACTGGTGTTGCAGCTGAATGCAGCAGCAGAAGCGGTAATCGTATTCGATGGTGCTGTGGTGTTATTCGCCAAAGTATAAGTCGTTGTGGCGGTACATCCGTTTGAACCTGTAGCGGTAACCGTGTAGGTTGCCGCTGAGGTGGTGTTCAATGTGGCGCTAGTAGCTCCAGTGTTCCACATATAACTGTTAGCTCCTGATGCAGTCAACGTTGCGTTAGTTGTAGCGCAAGTAAGCGCTGCCGCAGATGAGCTGATGGATGGAGTGGGAGGTGTAGTGTTCGAAACTAAGGTGTAAGAAGCCGTAGCAGTACAACCATTCGCAGCATCAGTAATGGTCACAGTAAATGTGCCAGGCACTGAAACCGTACGCGAAGATGCAGTTGAGCCGTTGTTCCACAAGTATGACAAGGTTCCTTGGCCAGATGCGGTGGCATTCATGGTCGAGAAGGTGTGTAAACAGGTCAGTTGTGGACGGTTGGTTGTGATGGTTGCCAAAGGTGCCTGGGTGTTGCTGCCTACATAAATCTGTTCAGAATCTGTACAACCGTTGGCATTAGTTACAGTTACTGTATACATGCCCACGGTGGAAGTGTTGATACCGGCTGTTGTTGCACCGGTGCTCCATGCATAGGTGTTGCCACCGGTTGCCGTAAAGCTGACACTACTGATCACGCAGGTCATGTTTGCCGCGGTGGATGTTACAGCCGCTACTGGATTTGCAATGGCGGTTACGGCCTGCGAAGAAGTGCTGGTGCAACCGGCACCGCTGGTCACGGTTACGGTAAATGTGCCGGCCGCATTTACATTGATGGCATTGGTGGTAGCTCCATTGCTCCACAAGTAACTTGATCCTGCAGGCACCGAAATATTGGTGGCGGCACCGCTACAAATGGCACTTGGACCGTTGAATGATATGGTGTTCGATGGAACTTCGTTTACTGTAATGGCTTGAGAGGTAGTTGCGGTACATCCATTAGAATTGGTGGCTGTAACGCTTACTGTGTAAGTACCTACAGTGGTGAAATTGTTAGCAGCAGTGGATGAACTGTTGCCGGTATTCCATGAATAACTGGTTCCACCCGAAGCCGTCAATGATACGGTTCCGCAAGCAGTGGTTGTACCTGTAATATCGGGAGTAGGTAGGGCGTATACCGTAACCGTTTGAGCTGCAGATGACGTCGTGCAACCATTGGCATTGCTTACAATAACAGTATAGTTTCCGGCAGTTCCAGTAGTAATGT
>JBKDSL010000153.1:0-12826 GCA_046340555.1 Bacteroidota bacterium | reverse complement strand
GATTTACACGGATTAAATTTTATTAGTTATTTTGAACCATCAAAAACTCAAAACACATGCAAACCAACATCGCCATTATTGCACTCGCAGCACTCATCCCTTTAGTCATGGGTTTCATTTGGTACCACCCGCGGGTGTTGGGAGATACCTGGATGAAAGTGGCGCAGGTGACCGAAGAATCGATGAAAAACTCCAATATGGCCTTGATATTCGGCCTGACTTACCTATTCAGTTTCTTCCTGTCGTTTTCTTTGCAGTTCTTGACGATTCATCAACTCAGTTTGGTAGGCATTGTGGCGGGACAACCCGATTACATGAATCCGACTTCGGAGGCTGGACAAATGGTTGCTGCATTCCTCGAAAAATATGGTAATGAGTTTAGGACCTTTAAGCACGGAGCATTGCATGGCGTTATTTCAGCCATCACCATCGCATTACCAATTTTAGGAATTAACGCTTTGTTTGAAAGAAAACCGCGCAAATACATATTCATTCACCTAGGCTATTGGATAATCACCCTGGGCATCATGGGCGGTATCATTTGCGCATTCGCGTGATAACTTTTAATCCCCAGTGGAAGGTGTGACGGAATTAGCCCCATTGCCTTTCTTTTTCTCACCTATTATGTCGAAGCCCACTGAAATAATGTTGGAGCTTCTTGTTCGGCTGCCTCGATTCAAAACATCATTTGGATTTACATCTGCACCGGCCAAAATATTACTGGTTGCGTCATATTTGAAATCCAAGGAAAATCTTCCAATATCGAAACCAAGTCCTGCTTGATATCCCAGGTATATCGACTTAAAATCGTCGGTCACCTTTGTTGTCTCCACATATCCCTCGATGATGCGACGAACGTCCAATGTGTAGGTAAGTGTAGGCCCGGCACTCAAACGCACTGGACCTAATTTCAGACCCGCTAATACAGGCATTTGAATGTTCATAAAGCGATATCTCGACTCCAAATCCTGAATCAACATCACTACACCATTGGTGTCGAGCTGTGGGAGTCCGTTGGTATCTAATTGGGGTAAAGTGACATCGTATTTGCCGTGGAAATACTGGAAATTCAACTCTGCGCCTATGGTAAAAACGCTGGCTTGTTGGCGGAAGAAAAAACCGCTTTGATAACCGAAATCCATCGCGCCATCAGCGATTTTCCCATAAGAAGCATTAAAGTCATCGATATCCGCATTCATGTTAACAGTCATGATTCCCGCATGAGGACCAAAACTGGTTTGTTGGGCATGGGCATCCAACACAAAAAAGATAGAGCAAAAAAGCAGAATGACATTGGCAGATTTTAACATCAGATTGGAATTTTAAAACAAACGCAATTATGTAAAACGAATGAAAATTATAAATCAAAAATAATCAATCACTTGATTCTTCCTCCTAACTCTTTCCCCACGACAAAACGCACCACTTTCTTTGCGGGCACTTTGATCTCCTTATTGGTGTTGATGTTGCGCGCAGTGCGGGCGGCACGCTTTACCACATGAAAAGTGCCGAAATCCTTAAGCATGATTTTCTCGCCCTTCTTCAAAGTGCGGATAGAAATGCTTAGGAATGCATCCATAGCTTTCAATGCATCTGATTTTGACAAGCCGCTTTCCTTGGATATCGCGTCAATCAGTTTGAGTTTGTTCATATTCAGTAAGTGTGAGAAGGTAAAACGAATTGAACACGAATGGAGCGGATGGTCGCAGATAAGCGCGGATTCAATTAGAGAGCATATGACAAATCCGTGTTAATCCGCCTAAACAGCACTCCCTTTTTCAGCACATCAATTCTTAACGAATGTCAAGTAATCCGTTCCACCGCTGCCGCCACTAATGTCAATCAACTCGATTTTGGTTTCAGATTGAGAAATGAAATCCCAATCGTCGTTCAAATCCTGGAAGTTGTTGGTGACATTGAAATTCAAATTGAAATCCAAATCCTCCAGATTATCATCATCGCTGTTACTGTCGGTGATACTCCAAGTACCCGTGTAGCTGGTCACGCCATTAGTAGCCGTTACCGAACCGGATGTACCGAAATCAAAATTGTATCCAGTAAAATTGCCGGTTTCATCAGTACCCGAGTCGATGAACTTGGTGATACGCCATTTACCGCTCTCGATATTGCTTCGAATTTGCCCCTGCAAGGTTGAAGTGTCATCCTTCTTGCAAGAGGAAACACCAATAATCATCATCACACAAAGAAGCAACTTGGAGTAAGTGCTATTATATTTCATGGTAACTTGGTTTAATTTTTTAACGGTTTTTTTTACCCTTTTTCAAAGGCTCTTCCTTTTTGACTTCCTTTTTCTTGTTCAATGCCATGGCAAGAATAATACCTACTGCCCCGCCAACCGTTCCACCTATATTGGCAACACCGCTCAAACGCAAAAAGTATTCAGCAATTACACCAACCACAATCGCAAGAAGCAGAATGAACACCAGTTTTTTAACCGTCATGATGGATTTCAATAATTCAACAAACCGCGTATTGCTTCACGAACCTTGTCGGTGTTGGGTATCATGGTGTGTTCTAAAGTAGCATTCAATGGAATGGCAGGCAGGTTCTCTGAACCGATTACGCGAACAGGAGCATCCAACGATGCAAAACATTTTTCAGATATATTTCCCGCCAGTGCCTGCGCAAATGAATTGTTTACGGGCTCTTCGGTGACAACCAAACAACGACCATTCTTCCGAACCGATTCCATGATGATGTCTTCGTCAACCGGATGCAAGGTGCGTAAATCCACCACCTCTACCCTACCAGGGAAATCAACAGATGCATTCTTCGACCAATAAACTCCCATGCCGTAAGTGATCACCGTCAAGGTGGAATCGTTTGTATTTGTATTGGATGTGGTCACATAACGAGCCTTTCCAAAAGGAATGACATACTCCTCATCAGGCTCGATGGTCTTGGCGTCTTCGGTTCCTTTGATCTTGGACCAATACAATCCCTTGTGCTCGAATATCACGACCGGATTAGGATCATAGTAGGCCGATTTCATCAAACCTTTCAAATCAGCTCCTGTGGATGGATAGGCGATTTTGACTCCGCGGATGTTGGCCACTACACTTTCCACACTCGAAGAGTGATATGGACCGCCACTGCCATAAGCACCGATGGGAACTCGGATGATGCAACTCACCGGCCATTTGCCGTTCGACAAATAACAGGATCGGCTTACCTCCGTGAACAATTGGTTCAATCCCGGCCAGATGTAATCGGCGAACTGCACTTCTACGATGGGCTTGCAACCAGCGGCCGACATGCCCACGGTACTTCCTATGATGAACGCCTCTTGAATGGGGGTATTGAAAACACGGTCGTCGCCGAACTTCTGCGCAAGCGTAGCAGCCTCGCGGAATACACCACCCAATCGACGGCCAACATCTTGACCATACAACAAACATTCCGGATGCTTGGCCATCAACTCTTGAACGGCAAACAAAGCACAATCCACCATCACAGTCTTTTCCTTGCCTGCAGGTTCCCGCTCACCTTTTTCTTCGGTGATTGGAGTTGGAGCAAACGCATGCGTGAACAAATCCTCAGGGCGAGGATCCTCAGATGCGCGTGACTTTTCGAAATGCTCGAGCACAAGCGCTTCGCAATCGGATTCCAATTGAGCTATTTTATCTTCGGATATACCCCGAGCCATCAAAGCTGCGCGAAGCTTTGGATAGGGATCGCGTTCAGATTGCTTTTCCAAATCATCGCGATACCACTCTTTACGCACTCCCGATGTATGGTGATTCAAGAGTGGGACTTTAGCATGTATCATAAACGGACCCTCTCCGTTTCGAACGGCATCAAAAACCTCTTGAACCGTTTCGTAACAAGCTTCAAAGTCGGTGCCGTCGATAGTACGCACTTGCAAACCATGGAATCCCTTAGCGTAACCAGTGGCATCCATTGCACGAATCTCAGAGGCATGAGCCGAAATATCCCACTCGTTATCCTGTACCAGATAAACGATCGGCAGCTTTTTCAACACTGCCATTTGGAAAGCCTCTGCCACTTCACCTTCCGTGATGGAGGCATCACCCAAAGAGCACACCACTAATGGCTTGTTGCCTGAAGGGTGATTGCTTAACTTCTGCGAATCCAAATATTTCAATCCCATAGCAACACCCGTGGAAGGAATGGCTTGCATGCCTGTAGCCGATGATTGCATCGGGATCTTGGGCATGTCATCACGACGTAAACTGGGATGACTGTAATACAAACGACCGCCACTGAAGGGGTCATCGCGTTTGGCCATCAATTGCAGCATCAACTCGTAAGGCTCCATGCCGATGGCCAACAAGGTACTGTCGTCGCGATAATAGGCGGAAAGGAAATCCTTGGCGGTCAACTGCAAACCAATGGCTATCTGAATGGCCTCATGCCCTTTCGAAGTGGCATGCACATATTTGGAAGTGAAAGCGCTGTTGGCTTCATAAATTGCCGACATGGCCCTAGCCGTAGCCATGAGACCAAATGCACGTACAAAAACCTCATCGGAAACACCTGTAACCCTAGTTGAACTCAAGGCGGAGCCAGAGGATATTGAAGCTGTCTTTTCCATCTTCCTGCAAAGGTAGTAATTTCAAAGCTCAGGCTTGTCCACTTGAAGCGTATAGTAGCCATTCAAAATCAATGTTCTACTATGAATATTCCGCCAACCCATAACCCCAATAGAAGACTCTATAATGATCTGCTCGGCATCCACAAAACCGGTTTGATCTATGGTCAAATCAACCTGCCGAAATCGGTCGGGAACGGTTCCGCTTACTGCCATGAATGTAAACTCTACCCTCAACTTATCTCCAATAGCACGGGAATGATGGTCGGTAATTGAGTAAAATTCCAAGAACTTACTTTGATGAAAATTCATATTGACAATAAGCAGAGCAGCAAGCCCTGGAAAAGAAACTCCAACCAAGGCAAACATGAACAGATGCCTATAGAGCTGAACACCCATGGTAAACCAAAAAGTACGAAAGGATACCACCAAAAAGGTCATAACGGCAATGGGAAGAAGTACATCCGAAAACTCGATTGCAACTATTGAGATGCAATAAAAGATGATGGGCAGGAACACAAAAAATCCGGCTATGATCATATTGAAACTCCAATGCCAAGAATCGTATCGATAGCTTCGTTGAATTTTATCTGGCAACTCATATTTTAGTTCATTGCTCCTTGAAAGAACCAAATCACGGCTGTATGCAAAGCTGTTTTCCTTGTTCAATGGATCCAGATTGAGCAGCAAGCATAAGTGTGCATAAACATCAGGCAGCTCCTTGCAGAAGTTTCCCGCATCCTCAAAAAAATGCTCCACGCAAACGGCAAAAAACTCTTCGGGATTGGCGCCTGCATAATCACGCAAATAATTTCCATGACCTTCACGCACTTTTTGGAATTCATCAAAAGCTACGCGAAACCAAGAATCGAAATAATCAGCCACTCTCCTATCGGCCCCTTTTCCGTAACGCAGCTCCAATCGCAGGGCGTGCGCCATTTCATGCAAACCCAAATTGATTCGATCGTTTTCTATCGATTCTCCTTGAACAAAATCTGCCCACGAAAAAAACAATACTCCTTTGGTGCTGGCGCCTCCTTTCAATTCCCGCTTGTGAAACGGCGAATAAAAAGAAGTAGGGAAAATGCGGATGGTATGGTAGCGAGGCAGGTCATACCGTTCAAGACCGAAGGTCAATCGAACTGCTGTGGCAGAAATCGCAACCACCATCTCACCGGTTATCGTAAAATCCTTGGATCCTATGAACCGCTTTTGACCGGCGAATCGAACACAACGCTGCAGCATCTTGAGCTTTCCAGGCTCATCCAGTGAGTTGTAAAAAGTGTTTTTATCTAAATATTCTCTGAATTTGGCAATCAAATCCTCTTTACCTAATCCGGGAAACAACAAAGGCTTTCTAATTACATACTTACGAATTGCGAAAATCAATCGAAATAAAATCACCACTATGACAAGCCCTAGCAACAAATCAGTTGTACTAGGGAAAATCGTTGGCATGTGGACGACTAAGAGCATCGGCTATCGCGCCCCGGCCTTGAAATTGGCAATGGCATCTCGGGTGAACTGCGAAAGGACAAGCGTTCCACTGATTTCGGCACGAGATATCAGCAACGATTCCCAATCGCCTGTACCTTCCCACAACACTTCCTTCAAATGCTTCATAGCTTCAGGACTGGATGCAGACAAAGTACTGGCAAGCTTCGAAACAGCTGCATCCAAATCTTCAATGGTTTCATATGTATCGGAATACATACCCATTTGCTTCGCCCAGGAGGCGCTCCTCCACTCTGTGGCATTTATAGCCAAGGTGGCGAATGCCGATTTGCCGACTTTGCGTTCCACTGCGGGACCAACCACAAACGGGCCAATGCCAACAGCGAGCTCTGATAGTTTCACATCAGCCGATTCGTGGGCCAGTGTATAATCGGCTGCACATGCGATGCCCACGCCTCCACCTACAGCCTTGCCTTGTACGCGCGCAATAACAAACTTGGGTGCTTTACGGATGGCATTAATGACCAATGCAAAGCCAGAGAAGAAATTCCTGCCTTCATCGAAAGATGATACCGCAACCAATTCATCAAAAGATGCGCCTGCACAAAATGATTTTTCACCTTCGCTGCGCAATACAATCACCTTGGCTTGTTCATCAGCACCCGCCTTCTCGATGGCCGAAGCCATCGATCTTAAAATGACTCCGGGCAACGAGTTGCTTCGTGGATGAAAAAAAGTGATGACGGCAACACCGTTAACCGTTTCTGATGTAACAAATGCTTCTGACGACATATGAGTAAATGCTAATTGTAAAATATCCAATAATTAAAAGAAACTCAACTACCCCTGAGGATACGTTCTTTCTCCTTTTCAAATTCGATTGTAGACAACAATCCACCTTCGCGCAACCGAGCCAGTCGTTCTATTTGAATCAATCGATCCTCAACTCCCATTTCCGTTCGGCTAGCAACTGGAGCTTCTGTTACCATCGGATAAGGTGTTGGAGGAACAGGAGGCACGGAAGTCAGTGGCCGGCGTGCCTTGTTACGACCCGACATGATATACACCAAAGCCAACAATAGCAGCACGGCTCCGAGGCAATTGAAGATGATCAGGATCTTGTTGGTCTGATTCATCTGTTGGTTTTCAGACTTGTATACTTCCACAAAGCGCTCCATTTTGCGAAGCGACTCCTCTTTTCTATCAGCAGCTTGTTTCAATATCTGCAGTTCAATGGACTGGGCATTCAAAAGTGAATCAGCCTGATCCAACTCTGCGTTCAAGGCACCCACTAAACTGTCGCGCTGTAGTTGCGGAACCTGATTGGCCTCTTTGTACATCTGCGAATGACCTAAAAAAGGCATCAACAACAGACAACAAATTGACAGCTTTTTCAAAGTAACGTTAATCATGACTCTTTGCGTTGAACAAGCGTTAAAACGGTCTCAGTTGCTACGGTTTCGCCACGCTGGTTTTTCACCTCCACATCCCACTCAACTACTCCTTGCGGTATCTGCCCTTCGCGATTCTCCTTTTTGGTTTTGCGCTTACAGGTGAGCCTTACTGAGATGGTGTCGCCCACATAAACCGGTTGTGTAAATCGCAAACTGTCCAAGCCATAGTTGGCCAACACAGGGCCTTTCTTCGGATCCACAAACAATCCCGCTGCAGCGGAAATGACAAAATACCCGTGTGCCACTCGCCTTTCGAATACAGAACCCTCCAACGAGGTTTCATCGGTATGCGCATAGAAATAATCGCCACTGATGCCGGCAAAATTCACGATATCTGCTTCGGTAACGGTTCGCTTGTGAGTGAATAGTGTATCGCCGATTTGTATCTCCTCGAAATATTTTTTGAAAGGATGAATCAAATCCTCCTTCGTTTCGGCTCCTCGGATATATTCATTGCAGATGGTTGTCAATATCGAAGGTGAACCTTGCAGCGCGGTACGTTGCATGTAATGCTTCACACCACGCACACCGCCCATCTCCTCACCACCACCCGCACGGCCTGGACCACCATGCACCAAATGCCCCAATGGCGAGCCATGCCCTGTTGATTCAGCAGCACCTTCGGCGTTCAAGATCATCATACGTCCATGCCAGGCAGCAGTGCCTAACACCATTTCACGAGCAAATTTCTTGTCGTTGGTGAAGACCGAACTCACCAAACTGCCTTTCCCTTTTCGAGAAAGTTCAATAGCATCGCTGGCACTCTTGTAAGGAATAACCGTTGAGATTGGTCCAAACGCCTCGATATCGTGGGGCGCATCATTCTTGAATCCGTCTGCGCAATGCAGCAAGACAGGAGGCATGAACGATCCTTTGTCGCGATCGGCACCTACCAAATCATATTGATCCGGGTTGCCCGCAGCTATTTCACAACAAGCCAAAAGCTCTTTCAATCTAGATCGCACCTCGCCAACCTGATCCTTACCTGCAAGGGGCCCCATACGTACACCCTCAACGGAAGGATCACCGACCTTGGTGGTGCCAAGCTTAGATCCAACGGCTTTGATCACATCGTTGGATAGATGTTCAGGCACGATGATGCGTCTAATGGCCGTACATTTCTGTCCGGCCTTCACAGTCATCTCACGCACTACCTCTTTCACAAACAAATCAAACTCGGCAGTGCCGGGAATGGCATCAGGCCCGAGAATGGAACAGTTGAGCGAGTCGGCTTCCATATTGAAGCGGACCGAATTATTCAAAATGGCGGGCGACTGCTTCAGCATGCGTCCCGTTACGGCAGAGCCCGTGAAGGTGACCACATCCTGAAGTGTAACATGGGTGAGCATATCTCCCGCGCTTCCACAGACGAGTTGTAAGGCACCTGGAGGCAGAATGCCCGAATCGATGATTTCGCGCACCATCAACTCCGTAAGATAACTTGTAAGCGTGGCGGGCTTCACAATGCAAGGTACTCCGGCAAGCAATGTAGGAGCGATTTTCTCCAACATACCCCAACATGGGAAGTTGAACGCGTTGATATGAATGGCGGCGCCCTCAAGAGGAACACAAATGTGCTGACCTACGAAGGTTCCATTCTTGGAAATCTGCTCAGTGTTTCCTTCCACCAAGAATGTTTCATCTGGCAACTCTCTCCTACCCTTGCTCGCAAACACGAACATGGTTCCAATTCCACCTTCTATGTCGATCCACGAATCAACTTTGGTGGCACCGGTGGCCGCCGACAGTTGATAGAACATCTCCTTCTTTGTGTTCAGATGCGTAGCAAGTGCTTTCAGCATCAATGCCCGCTCGTGGAAAGTCATCCGCCGTAAGGCAGGCCCACCTACTGAGCGTGCATATTGAAGCATAGCAGCGAAATCGATGCCGTCAGTTCCAGCAATAGCAACTTGCTCTCCATTTACCGCATTGAAGAGCGGCGTTCCTTTTCCAGCACCTTCTACCCATTGCCCTGCTACATAATTCTTAAGTCTGTACATATCCGAGTCGATATCTTATTTGCTTTGATTCCAAGTCTTGTAATAGCTACCTTCCTGCACTTTCAAATCGGCGGGAAGATCGCGGAGTGGTTCGCATGGCTTGAGCGTATCCATGCAACGTTTTGGGAGCGATTGATAGATGCGTGTGCCTTCACGCTTCCAATCGATCATTTGTTCTGTGGCATCCTTGATGATTTTCGCAGGACTTCCAGCCACTACTTTCCTTTCGGGGATGATGGTGTCAGCAGGGATGAATGACAACGCACCTACTATGCAATGATCACCTATGATGGCATTATCCATGATGACGGCATTCATGCCAACCAGTACATTTTTTCCGATGTTGGCTCCGTGTATGATGGCACCGTGTCCGATGTGGGCATCTTGTTGCAATACGACTGTTACACCGGGAAACATGTGGATGGTGCAGTTCTCTTGCACATTGCATCCGTCTTCGATGATAATGCGACCGAAATCTCCGCGAATAGCAGCACCAGGCCCGATGTATACATCACGCCCGATAATGACATTGCCTGTTACGGATGCCATGGGATGAACGAATGATGATTCGTGCACAACGGGCCTATATCCTTCAAATTCGTAAATCATACTTTCTCGATGATGATGGCGTAACCTTGCCCCACACCTATGCACATGGTGCAAAGAGCATAGCGGCCACCTTTTTTTTGTAACTCACGCGCGGCAGTCAATATCAAGCGTGCGCCCGACATACCAAGGGGATGACCCAAAGCGATGGCACCGCCGTTTGGATTGATGCGGGCATCATCATCGGCCAATCCCCACTCGCGAATGCAGGCCAATCCTTGGGCGGCGAAGGCCTCATTGAGTTCAATAACGGAAATGTCCTTGAAGGTCAAGCCCGCTTTTTCCAACGCACGTTGGGCAGCTAAAACCGGACCAATGCCCATGATGGAGGGTTCAACACCGCTTACCGCGGATGAAACATATCGGGCGATGGGATTGAGATTCGATTTTTTCAAACCGTTTTCGGATGCGAGCAGGAGTGCTGCAGCTCCGTCGTTGATGCCGGATGCATTGCCCGCGGTAACGCTTCCACCCTCACGAAAAGCAGCACGAAGTTTGGAAAGTATCTCCAAGGTCGTGGAAGGTTTGATGTATTCGTCTTGATCGAAGACAATTGTTTCGTTCTTGCCTTTGTTGATGGATATGGGTGCAATCTCTTGCGTGAATCGACCTGATTGACGCGAGGCTGTTGCCTTTTGCTGGGAACGAAGCGCAAAGGCGTCTTGATCGTCGCGACTCACCTTGAAGCGCTCTGCAACATTCTCGGCGGTTTCACCCATGCTATCCACACCGTATAGCTTGCGCATCGCAGGATTCACAAACCTCCAACCAATACTGGTGTCAAACATGCTTACCTCACGGCTGAAAGCAGAAGGTGATTTAGCCATTACAAAAGGAGCGCGGGTCATACTTTCTACGCCGCCTGCCATATAGATGTCGCCATCGCCTGCCTGAATGAAACGGGATGCATTGGCAACCGCGGCCATACCGGAGGCACAAAGTATATTAACGGTTTCGGCTGATACAGTTTGTGGTATTCCAGAAAGAAGTCCAGCCATGCGAGCCACATTGCGGTTGTCTTCGCCAGCCTGATTGGCGCAACCAGCGATGATATGGTCAATAGATGCGGGATCTAGTGATGGATGGCGTGCGATTAGGGCCTTGAAAACAGAAGCCAGCAAATCGTCGGGACGTACAGTGGCCAATGAGCCTCCGAAACTTCCAATACCCGACCTTAAACCATCAACAATGAAGGCGTTTTTCATATATATAACTAAGGTACGCGAAGATAGGCATCATTCCGCCTCGGCAAACCAGGTCTCGTCTTTGCGGAATACGATACCCTTGAAGAAGGCTACTTTTTTGCCGTTTTGATTACTCAAGGTTATGTGGTAAATCCCCGTTGAACGGGTCACATTGGACTCAATAGCCTCCGCAATTAGGTGATCGCCGTTATTAACAGGTGCGGTAAAAGACATGGAAGCATCGAGGACTAAACTTTTTTTATTTCTGGAGTTGGATGCGAAGGCTAATGCACTGTCGGCCAATGAGAAAGATATGCCTCCATGGACTATTCCGAAGCCATTTAACATATCCTCCCGAACCACCATTCCGAGACGGCAATAACCCTCCTTAACTTCTTGAACTTCAATACCTAACCACTGACTAAAGCGGTCGTTTTCCATCATATGGCTGACAATCCGGGTTGCTAACATTTTTTGTTAATAAGTTTGTTTTTGTAAAAATATGTATAATTTTGACCCGTTCCCGAAAGGCTTCCCCCCGTTGCCGCCCGGCCCCCCAAGTGGTTCAATCCACAACCGGATACCAGGAACAGCAGTGCCCGATCACTTCCTTCTTATAGGTCGTATTGCCTTTTAGCAGTACCGGAGATTCCGTTTCAATAATTAATCGGAAACAACCAATACGACATAAACCATGGTACAAGAAGGAAAAACCAAACACGAACAGATTCTCGACGCCACCAACCAGAATGTGATGGCCTCCAAAGAATTGGGCATCATCCACCTGCAAGGTGAAAATGAAATTATGGATGGGCGGCATATCACCATTAACGGCCGCGAGATCATCAATTTCGGAACCTGTGGCTACATGGGCCTCGAGATGGAGGAGCGTTTGAAAGAGGGCGTTATTGATGCGGTGCGTAAATATGGAACCGCCTTTGCTTCAACCCGCGTGTATGTGAATGTGAAGCTCTATACCGAGATGGAAGAGCTGTTGCGCCGCATGTTCGGACAGCCTGCCATGTTATTGGCCAACGTAACCTTATCGCACGTTTCCAACATTCCGGTATTGGTTAAGGATGATGATGCTGTTATCATGGACACACAGGTACACGATAGCGTGCAAACTGCGGTTCAATTATTGAAAGCCCGCAACATCAAAATAGATGTGATTCGCCACAACCGTATGGATCACTTGGAAGAGCGCATACAGGAACTGAGCAAGACATACAAAAAGATCTGGTATATGGCGGATGGTGTTTACTCCATGTTTGGCGATACTGCTCCTATGGATGACATCTATGCCTTGCTGGATAAATACGAACAATTCCATCTGTATATTGACGACACCCACGGCATGAGCTGGAATGGTCCGAATGGAACAGGATATGTTATGGGAGCCGTGCCGTACTTCCACCCAAAAATGATATTGGTTACCTCATTGAATAAGGCCTTTGGCGCTGCAGGTGGTGTAACGGTGTTTCCAGATGAGCAAACGCATGAATATTGCAGAAACCTGAGCAAGCCATTCATATTCTCGGGACCCATCCAGCC
>JBKDSL010000152.1:0-9625 GCA_046340555.1 Bacteroidota bacterium | reverse complement strand
ATTGTTGGCCTCTTTTATCTTATTATTTGTGTTTGATAAGGTGTTGCAGGAGGGCTTCCGTTTATCGACTGAGGATGTGTCGGGAAAAATGAATTTGCTTTTTAGGGACTCCTCACGCTACGAAGTGCTTTGCCTGGGTTCTTCTAGGGCATTGGCGCATTTGGAATCAAAGTGGATTGCACAAAAGACCGGAATGCGGGTATATAATGGTGGTATTAACGGCGCGAGGGTTACATCAATGAAGATATTGTTCGAGGGATATCTTAAGTCACATCCCGCTCCTTCAATTTTGGTTCTCCACATTGACGAGTTTACTTTGGAGACGGACAAGATGTTGGAGGTGCCGCACTATTTGCCTTATTTGCCGGATGATGAGATTGAAAAGGAGGTTTTCGCAATCGAGCCAGGAATGGCATATCTCCATGATCTACCTTTCTTCAGAGTCTTTTATTACGATGATATTAAAAAGTGGATAGCTATAAAGTCGATGCTTGAATTGGAAAAAAAAGGTCTTGATCCAGAAGGAGGTTTTTCCAATTTGGCGTTTTCCGGCTGGAGTGCCTATTGGGAATCGCAATATGACGACAGGTTGAAATCAATCAGCCAGCCGTTTGATTCAATTGGTAAATTTGACTCAGGTTTGCGCATGCTGGATTCCGTTTTGCAATTGGCCAGGAGGAAAGGTGTTAAAGTTGTCTTTACCAGTTCTCCACTTTTAGGTGGCAGCAACATACCTAAGTATGAAGCTTGCGTCAAGGAAATTGAGGCTGCATGCCGAAGGAATGATGTTGATGCCATGTTTTTTTGGATGCACCGTTCAGAGTTGAATCGCACGGAGTATTACTATGATTTGGTCCATATGGTTAGAAAAGGTGCACGACTTTATTCGGATGCTTTGTCCGACTCACTTTGTGCTACATTCCAATTGGAATGCAAAACATCTAAAAAATAAAAATCCCGAACCTCGGTTCGGGATTTTCAGCAAGCGGTAATTAAGTTTTTAAGGATTGAACTTGGATTAAGAGGAAGGGTCAATCCTTTTCCTTCCTTGTTTCGTCGTTACCATGTCCTTTTTCACTGCAACCGGAGTTCTTAGAATCCCCGGATTTGCAGCAAGATTTGGTTGCAGAGGCTTCGGCCGATGCTTTCTTGGAAGAACAGCATCCAGCTGATTTGGTCTTGGATCCGCAGCTTGAAGGCATGGCATCAACTGAGGTCATTTCTGGCTTGATAGTTGTGCCGCCACTAGTAACTTGTGTGTTGTTCTCGGTGGTCTGAGCATTTGCTAACAAGCATGTGCCTGCGACAAGGGCAAAGGTGAAAATCAGTTTTTTCATGAATTTGGTTGTTTTTGCAATTATAGTGATTAAACAATTTGTTGTCAATGTTTATATGTCCAAAATCATGCCAAAAGTGAGGTTTGGCGGTAGTCTGATAGCTATCGGACGGAGGCAGTACTAGAATCGAGTGATATATTGCCACAAATTAAATCCGTAGTAATCCGCTTAATCCGAAATATCCGCGTTCTTTTTCATTCAGGTCGAAATCGCCTGTTAGATTAATTCTAAAAAGTTACTTTTCGTTGGTAAGCAGTCACTTCTACTAAAAGCTTAATTTTGGGCTAAGTTAATAATGGAGTTAATTTGAATCTCTCAGAAAACATCAAAGTAGCATTAGGCTCTGTGCGTGGACAGAAATTACGTACCACCTTAACTGCGATGATTATAGCTATCGGCATAATGGCCTTGGTTGGGATTCTCACGGCCATAGATGCCATTGAGTCTTCCATTAACAGCAGCTTTTCAAGTATGGGCTCCAACACCTTCACCATCCGCAACTATGGTATGGGGATACGAATTGGTAAAGATGGGAAGCGTCCCAAGCGCTATCAGAAAATCACCTTTAACGATGCTAAAATTTTCAAGGATCGTTACCGTTATCCATCTACTGTGTCGGTTTCCACCATGGCTTCGATGGTGGGCGTTTTGAAATTCAAAAACACAGAATCAAATCCCAATGTAACCATCACAGGCGCAGATGAAGGCTACTTGGCGGCTTCAGGTTATCGTCTCCGCATGGGCAGGAATTTTTCCAATACTGAAATGGAATTCGGTAGCAATGTGGCCATACTCGGAAATGAGATGGCAACCACATTGTTCAAGGCAGGTGAGGATCCTTTGGAACAAATCATCAGTGTCGGTAATAATAAATATAGGGTGATCGGAGTCTTGGAAGAAAAAGGGGCTTCGTTTGCTTTCAGCGGCGATAAGGTCTGCATCATTCCGCTGATGAATGTCAGGCAGCGGTTTGGCGACAACAGTTCTTACACCATTTCTGTAAAGACCAACTCCGTAGCCGAGCTGGAGCCTGCTCAAGGAGAGGCTACTGGCGTTTTCAGAGTGGTTAGGGGAGACCTAACGGGCGAGGATAACTCCTTTGAGATTGTTCAAAGCGATAGCCTTGCCAATTTGGTCATAAGCCAGTTGGCGTATGTCACCATTGCCGCCACCATCATTGGATTCATCACCTTGCTCGGTGCTTCAATCGGGCTCATGAATATCATGTTGGTAAGCGTAACCGAGCGAACTCGCGAGATTGGTATTCGCAAATCACTAGGGGCTTCCAAAGAGCAAATCCGCAGGCAGTTCTTGGTAGAGGCGGTGGTCATTTGCCAATTGGGTGGGATTTTAGGAATTATTTTGGGAGTAGGGATGGGTAACCTGATGGGTATCTTTTTTGCCGCCGGATTCATTATTCCATGGAAGTGGATGATCTCCGGTGTGATACTTTGTTTCCTGGTTGGGGTGGTGTCAGGGCTTTACCCCGCAATCAAGGCGTCGAGGCTGGATCCGATTGAGGCACTTCGACACGAATAATAATTTATTGTAAATCAAATACATAGACCGAATCCTGTTGTTTTTTTCAATGAACAATCGTGGGTTATCAAATAAGCGGTGTCCATACTTGTTTGAATTCCAAAAACTTTGTACATTTGCGCTCCCCAATTCCGGGGTCTAAAAAACAACTAACAAACCACGGCATGCCAAAGCATTATGAGACCGTAATCATCATGAATCCTGTTCTTTCGCAGGAGCAGGTGACTGAAACGGTCGACAAATTCCGCAGGATCCTCACCGAAAACGGTACCGAGATTGTTCATGAGAACAATTGGGGATTACGAAAGCTGGCCTACCCGATCCAGAAAAAGAACACCGGGTTCTATTACCTAACAGAGTTCAAAGGCGACGGCAGCGTCGTAGCCAAACTTGAGCTCGAGTACAAACGTGATGAGCGCATCATGCGTTTTCTCACTGTAGCCCTCGACAAACATGCGGTGGCTTACAGCGAGAAGAAGCGCAAAAACGCAGCACAAAAGAAACAGGAGGAATCCGCTAACTGAAAAAAGGTAGAACAATGGCTAGCAACGAAGTAAGATATCTGAACCCTCCCGCAGTAGAGGTGAACAAAAAAAAGTACTGCCGCTTCAAGAAGATTGGTATTAAGTACATCGATTATAAGGATGCTACTTTTCTGACCAAGTTCGTTAACGAACAAGGAAAGGTATTACCACGCCGTCTTACTGGAACATCACTCAAGTTCCAGCGCAAGGTTTCTACGGCTGTTAAAAGGGCGCGCCACTTGGCGTTAATGCCTTATGTTACGGATCTTTTAAAGTAAGGAGGAACGAACCATGGAAGTAATTCTCAAACAAGACGTAAAGAACCTCGGTTACGCTCACGATGTAGTGAAAGTGCGTAACGGATATGGACTCAATTACCTAATTCCGCAAGGTATGGCTGTTATCGCTAACGATACCAACCGTAAAATCAACTCTGAAGTGATGCGCCAGCGCCAGCACAAGGTGGAGAAGATTAAAATGGAAGCAGAAAAGGTTAAATCTGCAATCGAGAATGTGGTACTCACCATTCCCGCCAAGGTTGGAGAGAACGGCAAGTTGTTTGGTTCCATAACCACCCAACAGATTGCCGATGTACTCAAACGTATGGGTCAGAACATCGAAAAGCGTCAAATTTCGATGAAAACCGATCACATCAAAGGATTGGGTACATACACAGCAGAAGTTCAATTGCACCGCGATATCACAGTTCCCATTACTTTCGAAGTAACAGAGGGCTGATCCGGTTGATCTCAAAACCAAGGCAGCGCTAAACGGCGTTGCCTTTTCTTTTTAATACCATTCGACTCACAATCAAATCCTTTAAAAATGGCAAATACAGGCGATATTAATGTAGGCTCAGTTATCCGTTTCAATGGTGAACTATGTCAGATCATCGAGTTTCAACACCGCACTCCCGGCAACCTCAGGGCGTTTTACCAGGCTAAAATGCGAAATCTGAAAACCGGTAAGTCTGTGGAGTATCGCTTCAGGTCCGGAGAAGAAGTGGAAATCGCCCGCGTTGAATACAAGGAATTGCAATATATCTACAAGGAAGGTGATCACTATGTTTGTATGGATAACGATTCCTATGAGCAGGTTTATATTCCTGAAGCATTGTTCGGAGAATCATCTCAGTTTTTGAAGGAGGAAATGAAAGTGAAAGTCGCTTTCGAACAAGAAAACCCTATTCTTGCTGAAGCTCCAACGTTTGTTGAGTTGGAAATCACCTACACCGAGCCCGGTATCAAAGGGGATACAGCTACCAACACGCTAAAACCTGCTACCCTTGAAACTGGCGCAATTATCAACGTACCGCTTTTCGTGAACCAAGGCGAGAAAATCAAAGTGGATACCCGCAACTTCTCATACGTTGAGCGCGTGAAGTAATCCGGATAATCAAATAAAAAAAAGGTGGCGATTTTTTAACTCGCCACCTTTTTTTATTTAATCTGTACCTTATCAAGCCATCACCTTTTTTTGCTGACGCTTGCGTTCGTTTTCGTCGAGGTAAATTTTCCTGATTCGAATAGACTTAGGAGTGAGCTCCACGTATTCATCCCATTCGATATACTCCATGGCTTCTTCCAAAGAGAAATCGATCTTCGGTGTGATGCGCACATTGTCGTCGCTACCTGATGCCCTAAAGTTGGTGAGCTGTTTGGCGCGAGTAACGTTGATGACCAGGTCGCCGGGTCTGATATGTTCGCCGATAACCTGGCCGCCATATACTTCCTCTCCCGGACTGATGAAAAATGCCCCTCGGTCCTGCATTTTGTCAATGGAATAGGCTGTTGAAGAGCCTTTGTCCATACTGATTAAAACGCCATTGATTCGGCCTGGTATATTTCCTTTCCAGGGCTCGTATGCCTTGAAACGGTGCGCCATTATGGCTTCACCTGCTGTGGCGGTAAGGATGGCATTGCGAAGACCGATCAAGCCACGAGCCGGAATCTCAAATTCCAAGTGTTGCAAGTCGCCTTTGGGTTCCATGATAAGTAATTCTCCACGCTTTTGAGTCACCAATTCGATCACCTTTCCAGAAACATGCTCGGGGGTGTCGATGGTAAGTGATTCTACAGGCTCACTTTTTACTCCATCAATCTCTTTGATGATTACCTGCGGTTGACCCACTTGCAATTCATATCCTTCGCGTCTCATGGTTTCTATCAAAATAGATAGGTGCAGGATTCCTCTACCATAAACGATATATGAATCGGGTGATCCGGTTTCATCTACGCGTTAGTCTAGATTCTTTTCCAACTCTTTGAATAGACGATCACGAAGGTGGCGAGAGGTTACGAACTTTCCTTCTTTACCGAAGAAAGGCGAGTTGTTGATAGTGAAAAGCATATTCATCGTTGGCTCGTCAACAGCTACAGGCTTGAGAGCCTCTGGATTTTCAAAGTCGGCAACTGTATCGCCGATTTCAAAGTCATCCAAACCAACCAAGGCGCAAATGTCTCCAGCTGAAACTTCGGTGGCTTTGGCTCGCCCCAATCCTTCGAATGTCATCAACTCCTTGATACGAGTGCGCACTCCTTTTCCGTCCTTCTTCATCAAGGTAACCGGCATGTTTTCCTTGAAGGTTCCGCGATGAACCCTTCCGATGGCAATCCTTCCAACAAATGACGAGTAGTCGAGAGAGGTAATGAGCATCTGGGGCGTTCCATCGTGGAATGGCGCTTGAGGGACGTAATCCACAATGGTATCCAATAGAGGAGTGATATCGTTGGTTTGGACTTTCCAATCGTGTGACATCCAACCTTGCTTGGAAGAGCCGTACACAGTGGGGAAGTTCAATTGTTCCTCGGAGGCATCCAAATTGAAAAACAGGTCGAATACTTTTTCATGTACCTCGTCTGGTCGGCAGTTTTCTTTGTCGACTTTATTGATAACCAGGATAGGCTTAAGGTTTGCTTGCAAAGCCTTTTGCAATACGAAACGGGTCTGAGGCATTGGGCCTTCAAACGCATCTACTAACAACAAAACTCCATCAGCCATGGTCAATACCCGCTCCACCTCACCTCCGAAGTCGGCGTGGCCTGGTGTATCTATGATGTTGATTTTTATGCCTTTGTAATTTACGGAAACGTTTTTTGCCACAATGGTGATGCCGCGCTCACGCTCCAAGTCGTTGTTGTCTAGGATCAACTCACCCATTTGTTGGTTCTCACGGAATAGTTGCGATTGATGCAGGATTTTGTCGACCAAGGTTGTCTTGCCGTGGTCAACGTGGGCAATAATGGCGATGTTTCTGATATTCTTCATGTTAGCGTATGTTACTAGAGTAACTTTTGAGGGTGCAAAGGTACTCTATTTATCGACCCGACACCATAGTCTAGACCACCTTCGATGAAAGTATTTGATAGTATTAAGCCAATAAAAAACATTAATATTCTTATATTAAAAACCAATTGGCCGAAATTGTGTTTAACAATTATACTAAAAAATTAAACAAAATATTTATGAAAACCACAATCAAAAATTTCCTAATGCTAGCTATTGCACTTCCAATAGCTGTTACTGTAACTTCTTGCAGCAAGGATGATGAAGATCCAGCACCAGTTGTTGACAAGTCCTCTGTATTGGTTACACATGCCTCTCCTGATGCCCCAGGGGTTGATTTGCTTGTTGACGGCGCTAAGGTTAACACCGCAGCTTTAGAGTTTCCGAACAATACTGGTTATTTGTCAGTTAACTCTGGAACACGCAACATTAAGGTTAATGTTACAGGTACTTCTACCACTGTTATCAACGCCGATCTTCCACTGGTAAAAAATACATCTTACTCCATTTTTGCGGTTAACACTGTGGCAAACATCGAGCCTTTGGTAATCGAAGACGACTTGTCGGCTCCTGCCTCTGGCAACGCTCACGTTCGTTTCATTCACCTTTCACCTGATGCTCCAGCTGTTGATATCGCTGTTGATGGCGGTGCTGTAGTATTCCCAGACGTAACTTTCAAAGAATATTCCGATTTCACACCACTGCCTGCTGGTTCTTATGACCTAGAGGTGCGTGTTGCAGGAACTACAACTGTTGCTCTCGACTTGGATCCAATCGTATTGCAAGCTGGAAAAATTTACACGGTATTTGCGAAAGGTTTATTGGCTGGTACTGGCAACCAAGCCCTCGGTGCTCAAATCATAGTGAATAAGTAATAACTGTTTGTTTTTTGTGTGTGTTTGTGATCCCGTGCGGGCAACCGTACGGGATTTCTTATGCCGTACAATATTGACTATTTTTGTGATACTATGAGATTCAATTCCCCAGTTTCACTTCCCGAAATCGCCCGAATTTCCAGTTCACGTATAATTGGACCAAAAGACGTTTCTGCCACAGGCATTAATGAGATTCACATGGTTGAGACGGGAGATATCACCTTTGTGGATCATCCCAAGTATTACGATAAGGCTCTACAGTCAGCTGCCACTTTCATCATAATAAACAAAGAGGTGGAGGTACCCGACGGCAAATCATTGCTTTTTTCCGATGATCCCTTTTCAGCATACGTTTCCATAGTCCGGCATTTTCGTCCTTTTGTTCCAATGGATGCAGCCATTTCATCTACAGCCATGGTTGGCGAAGGAACCATATTGCAACCTGGGGTTCATTTAGGTAACAATGCTATTGTTGGTAGGGACTGCATTATACACCCTGGAGTTGTCATTTACGACCATTGCATAATTGGCGATCGTGTCACCATTCATGCCGGAACCGTCATCGGTGCTGATGCGTTTTATTTCAAACGCAGGCCCGAAGGATACGACAAGATGGTCTCTTGTGGTCGCGTTATCATTGAAGATGATGTCGAGATAGGAGCATCCTGCACCATTGATAAAGGGGTTTCAGGTGATACCGTGATAGGCAAAGGCACCAAGTTTGATAATATGGTGCATATTGGACATGACACGGTAATAGGTAGAAATTGTTTATTCGCGGCCCAAGTAGGTGTGGCGGGTGTTGTGCGTGTTGAGGATGATGTGATTCTTTGGGGTCAGGTAGGAGTTCAAAAGGATTTGGTGATAGGTAAAGGTGCTGTGGTACTCGGACAATCCGGAGTTCCCAAATCACTCAAAGGAGGTGTTACTTATTTTGGTAGTCCAGTAAGGGAGGCCCGTGAGAAAATGAAAGAGCTAGCCCTCATCAAGCGATTGCCTGAAATCATTGAACACTTAGGCGATTCATAAAAGCATGTCGGCTACTAGTGAAGAAACCAAATTGAAGCAGGAACTGGACGCCAAGAAACTCCAGCTCCATTGGCTTTTGCAGATAACCAAGGCCATCAATTACAATCTGCCTTCTTCCAACCTTTTTGATATTTATCAATCCGTCCTGCGCAATCAATTGCATGTTGGCAAGGTATTATTGGTGGTTAATGAAGGTGGATGGCACTCGCCATTTCGATATGGGATAGATGAAGTCAACATCCCTTTGGAAATGGATTTGCTTCTGAAGGATATCAAATCATTCGCTGAAGGATCAAAAGACGGTTCCCCTTGGATGCAAGAATTTGATACCATTGTTCCGGTCTTGCATCAAGATGTTCCATTGGCTTACGCGGTGATCGGAGGTCTTGACGAGGAGGTCTTCCACAGTAAACGTGAAATCATCACTTATATTCACACCATCACCAATGTAATCGTGGTGGCCATCGAAAACAAACGCATGGCGAAGGAGTCTATTCGGCAAGCCGCATTGGAAAGGGAGCTTCAGCTGGCTGCACAGATGCAATCGATGTTGTTTCCTTCGAATTTGGTGACACATTCCTTTTTGGATATTGCTGCAACTTATATCCCACACCAATCTGTAGGCGGCGATTATTATGATTTCATCAAACTGAATGAGGATGAGGCATTGGTTTGCATGGCTGATGTATCGGGTAAAGGATTGTCTGCTGCCATGTTGATGTCCAACTTCCAAGCCAACTTGCATGCCATCATCCGACACACTGATTTTACATTGGAAGGATTGGTTACCGAACTGAATGCTTGTGTTAACCTTTCCGCTAGAGGCGAGAAGTTCATCACGTTTTTTGTAGCCCGGATTTCAGAAAAAAACAACACTATCCATTTTATAAACGCCGGCCATAATCCTCCCGTTTTACTCCATCAGGAGTTTGCTGAGTTGTTGGAGGCAGGCACTACAGGGCTTGGAATGTTTTATTTTTTTCATTTCTTGTAATTTTTTTCTTAAACTTTCGATAAAGTTTCATTTTTATTGTTC
>JBKDSL010000151.1:0-14427 GCA_046340555.1 Bacteroidota bacterium | reverse complement strand
GGCAGGCAGGAATGGATAGAATAGAAGTGTCCTAAACCTTTGATACAGGTTCCCTGCCGGCAGGCAGGGATTCCTGTCGATGCTACTAACCCATCTACTCAAACCCCAATACTGTTCAAACGATTCGCGAGTCTGCTGCTCCGAAATAAGTTGCTTTTCACTTTGGCCGTTTTAATTGGCACAGGGTTCATGGGCTATGAGGCATCCAAGATGGAACTCTCCTACGAGTTCGCGAAAATTTTGCCTGCCGACGACCCATCATTCATCGAATATCAGCAGTTCAAACAAGACTTCGGCAGCGATGGCAATGTATTGGTGGTCGGATTCGCGGACTCCTCCTTTTTCACGCTTAACAAATTCAACGACTGGTACCACCTCAGCAAAGCCATCAAGATCAGTCCCGGCATCAAAGATGTGGTTTCCGTTCCTACCTCGTACACCTTGGTCCGCAATGATAGTCTCAGGCGCTTCGACTTTGAGCCGCTGATCAAGCGGATTCCCAGAACACAATCAGATGTAGACAGTATCCGAGAAGTGTTTGAACAGCTGCCGTTTTACGAGGGGATTGTTTACAACAAAGAAACATCGGCCACGGTAATGGCCATCACCTTCAACAGCGGTTCGCTCAACTCGAAAAGGAGAATCGAGATTGTAAACGAAATCAAAACGCTGACGGATGCATTTGCCACCAAGCATCGAATCGAGATGCACTACTCGGGCATGCCGTACATACGTACACAAATGATGTCGAAAGTGTCGCACGAAATGACGCTGTTTCTGATACTCGCGATTGCCATCACAGCACTTATACTTTGGATGTTTTTCAAATCCATGATGAATGTGTTTTTCAGCATTGTCATCGTTGCCATCGGAGTAGTGTGGTCTGTTGGCATACTTCAATTGTTCGGCTATAAAATCACCGTGCTTACAGGATTGATTCCACCACTAATCATGGTGATCGGCATACCCAACTGCGTTTTCCTCATCAACAAATTCCAAAGCGAATATGTGATGCACAAAAACAAGGTCAAAGCGCTTTCGCGGATGATCGAGACCATTGGCATCACCCTATTCCTGGCAAACATCACCACCTCCATAGGATTTGGAGTATTGTACTTCACCGAAAGCTCCTTGTTGGTTGAGTTTGGAGTGGTAGCAGCCATCAGCGTTATGGCCACCTACCTGCTCACACTGATTCTGGTACCTGTAATTCTTTTCCTTCTTCCTCCGCCCAAACCTCGACACACCAAACATCTGGAAGGCAAGCGAATCAACCGCATATTATCCACCATTGAACATCTGGTGCACAAAAAACGGAAAGCTGTTTACATCACCACATTCGTTCTAACCATTCTTGGCACAATTGGCATGTTGGGAATCAGCGTGGTCGGTTTCGTTGTTGACGACCTACCTACCAAAGATCCGATATACACCAATTTAAAATTCTTTGAAAAGCATTTCAAAGGGGTTTTGCCTTTCGAGATCGTAGTTGATACCAAAAAGCCCGATGGCGTATTTGCAGATGATGCCAAGACTTTGTACAAGATCAAATCCTTACAAAAGATGCTTTCCGAATACGAGCACTTTTCAAAGCCCGTATCAGTTGTGGAAGCCATCAAGTTTTCGAACCAAGCATATCAAGGTGGCGAAAAGAAGCATTACATAGTTCCGGGATTTATCCAGTTGAAAGGTTTATCGGAGTACTATGGAACCTTCAGCGGTCAAAACGACCGTTTGCGCTCGTTTATTGACAGCACCAGAAGCCGAACTCGAATCAGCTACCAAATGGCGGATTTAGGGTCAGAAAAAACGAAATCGTTCATGGCTGAGATAAAACCGAAGGTCGATGAGATTTTTGACCCGAAAGAGTACCAGGTGAACATGACCGGTCACAGCTTGGTGTTTCTAAAGAGCAACGACTACCTTCTATACAACCTACTGGAAAGCCTTTTGATTGAAATCATTCTTATCTCCATTGTAGGAATGGCCCTATTCCGGTCGGTACGGATCATTATCCTCTCTAAACTGCCTTGTTTAATCCCACTCATAATCACCGCAGGCGTGATGGGATTCCTAGACATCCGCTTCAAACCTTCTACTATCCTCATCTTCAGCATCGCCTTTGGCATATCATCAGACGGCACCATTTATTTCCTCACCAAATACCGCCAAGAGCTTAAGAAACTAGGAGGCAATGCTGTTAACGCCATCAACATCGCCATACGCGAGACTGGCCTAAGCATGGTATATTCAACCGTCATTCTGTTTTTCGGCTTCTCGATATTTGCCATATCCAGCTTCGGTGGAACGGCTGCCTTGGGCATATTGATTTCGCTTACGCTGATCATGTCCCTCATCACCAACCTAGTGCTACTACCATCCATCCTACTTACCATCAACAACAAGAAGCAAAACAAAGAAATCGTAAAAGAACCTCTAATCAGTGTGGAGGAATCCTAAACTCCATTTGAAATAGGAATGCAAACCAAATGCATCAAATTATTGTTATAATACACAGACTACTTCATAACCATCCGATATTAAATTAAAATGGAAATTTCTATAGGCATTGGCGTCACCCTCGCAACATTCCTTGTTATGGAAGCCATCACTTGGTGCACTCACAAATTCGTGATGCATGGATTCCTGTGGTACCTGCATCGCGACCACCACCAAGAAAGCGAAGGATTCTTTGAGAAGAATGATGCCTTCTTCCTGATTTTCGCAATTCCATCCATGCTGCTGATGCTTTTTGGCAAACTGAACGGCATGGATTTCAAATTTTACCTAGGCCTGGGTATTGCGGCATACGGTTTAGCCTACTTCCTGGTTCACGACATTTTCATTCACCAACGGTTCAAGTTTTTAAGAAACAGCAACCATTGGTATCTTAGGGGTCTTCGTCGCGCACACAAAATGCACCATAAGCATTTGGGCAAAGAGCATGGCGAATGTTTCGGGATGCTTTTTGTTCCATTCAGATATTTTTGGGAAGAGCGTAAACAGGCGAAAAGTAAGGCTGTTGCAGGGGAGTAGTAGCGAAAACCAGGGGCAGTAACAGTCGCAGCAACAGTAACAGTCGCAGTTGCAGTTGCAGAAGGAGGCGGTAGCGGGAGGTAGCATTGCCCTGAGCCTGTCGAAAGGTCGAAAAATCGCAGTAGGCCGAAGCGGTGGCAGTTAATATTAATTGTTTCATTCAGAAAAACCTTGTTCGAACTTCTTGCGAAGTCATTTGCGTTGCTTTGCGTGAAACTCAGGAAAATACTTTTCAAAAAAACCTCTGTCATGAGTTTAAAAAGGAATATCGATAGCTTGTAAAAAAGCTTGAGCAAAGCCATAGCAATAGAAATATTGAGTTTTCAAGCAAAACTCGAAACCTTTGCTTGATTCGACTTGTTGGATTAACATGTCATCTAATCACTTTCTCATAATCGGAGGCACTTCAGGTATTGGTGCCGCATTGTCTGGTCAGTTAACTGGTCAAGGACAATCCGTAACAACTCTCAGTCGTCGAAGCGATACCGATTTCTCACTTCCAGGAATCACACATCTGCAAGCGGATGTAACCAATGCTCAGACGCCCCTACCAGAAATATCTTCACCCATTAATGGTTTGGTATACTGCCCCGGCAGCATCACTTTGAAACCGTTCAGGTCGCTAAAAGCGGATGACTTTACAAACGATTTCCAAATCAACTTGCTTGGAGCCGTTCGATGCATACAGCAATACTTGCCGCGATTGCTTGAAACCCCAAATCCCTCCATTGTACTATTTAGCACCGTTGCGGTGCAAACCGGAATGGCATTCCATGCGTCTGTATCGGCTGCAAAAGGAGCCGTAGAAGGATTCGGTAAGGCCTTGGCTGCAGAGCTTGCGCCCAAGGTCAGGGTGAATGTTATCGCGCCCTCCTTGACAGCCACACCTATGGCTGAAAAACTCACGAACTCGGAAGCTAAACTTAAAGCTTCCGAAGAACGTCATCCGTTAAAGCGCATCGGACAACCCGAAGAAATAGCCTCCTTGGCCAAGTACTTGTTAGGTCCCGAATCTGCATGGGTAACAGGACAGATTTTTCACATCGATGGCGGAATGTCTTCAATAAAATGAAAAAATGAAAATATTCGAATTCGAAAAAACGCAGCAACTCCCCATCTCGATTGACAAGGCCTGGGAATTCCTTTCATCGCCTTCCAACTTGGCTAAGATCACTCCTCCTTACATGGGATTTGAAATCACCTCAGGATTTAAAGGGGAAAAAATGTATGCCGGACAAATCATCAATTATCTGGTGAAACCCGTTGCGGGCATCCCAATGCGATGGACTACTGAAATCACACATGTTCATGAGCCGCATTACTTTGTTGACGAACAACGCTTCGGTCCTTACGTGATGTGGCATCATAAACATTTCCTCAAGGCAATTCCAGCAGGAGTTGAAATGCGCGACCTGATACATTATGCCTTACCGCTAGGACCACTTGGGTCATTAGCGAACACACTATTCGTCAAGAAACAACTGAATGACATCTTCACCTACCGCCAATTCGTATTGGAGGAGATGTTCGGAAAAGTAAAGTGAGTCGCGTTTTCTTAAAGTCCAACGCTAAATAGCTTCAGCTCACCTCCACGTAGTAACCTGCGATTTTGTAACCCCCTTCGGCTTCAACAACCACAAAGGTCTCGATGGTTGAAGCTTTGGCATGACGAACACCATATTCCACCTTCATTTGTCGAGGCACGCCAATCTCTTTAATATCGGTGGCGTTGATGAAGTCAAAATCCTCGACCGGACCCAAAGCTTCGTATAGTTTTTTTAGTTTTTCAATCTTCAAATCAGCAGGCTCGGATTCTAAAAAGGATGGATCATACATTTCCAAAACCGCATCATAATTTTGCGCGGAGGCTTCCTTCATATGTGCCTCAACCAATGTTATGCACTTGCCTTCATCCAATGGAGGCTGTTCACAAGATGCGAACGTAATAACGAGACATAAGGTTAGGAAGATTTTCATCGGCTGAGTTTTATTTTATTGCACATAAAGTTAACGCAATACCATCACATTTATTAGCCAACAGCCCTTTTCAGTTTGTAACATTTGCCGACTTAAAATCCGCAGTCTTAAACAGCCAGAATCTGACTCAACTCCCTTATTTGTCTTTTTTCGTAACTTTACGAGCTAAATCATTCATTTTCATGTATCGTACACACAATTGCGGAGAGTTGAATATCAGTCATGTCGGACAACAGGTTACCCTTTGCGGATGGGTTCAAAGAGGTCGCGATTTGGGCGGATTGACCTTTGTGGATCTGCGCGACCGCTATGGTGTCACCCAATTGCTTTTCAACATGGAATCGGATGACGCACTTTGCCAATCAGCCAGGAAGTTGGGCCGCGAATTTGTGGTGCAAGCCACCGGTATTGTATCCGAACGCAGTAGCAAGAATCCTAAAATGGCTACTGGAGACATTGAAATCTCCGTTTCGAAATTGGATATCCTGAATCCATCGGCCGTGCCTCCTTTTACGATTGAAGACGACACCGATGGTGGTGATGACTTGCGCATGAAGTACCGCTACCTCGATTTGCGTAGGGCCCCTGTGATGAACAGCATCATGCTACGTCACCGCATGGCGCAAGTAGTAAGAAGCTACATGGACTCGAATGGCTTCATTGAAATAGAAACGCCTGTTCTAATAAAATCCACACCTGAAGGCGCGCGGGATTTTGTGGTTCCCTCGCGCATGAATCCTGGAGAGTTTTATGCGCTACCTCAATCGCCACAAACCTTCAAGCAATTACTGATGGTTTCGGGATTCGATAAATACTTCCAAATCGTGAAGTGTTTCCGAGACGAAGACTTACGCGCCGACCGCCAACCTGAGTTCACGCAAATCGATTGTGAAATGAGTTTCGTAGAGCGCGAAGACATCCTCCATATGTTTGAAGGGTTGGCTCGCCACTTGTTCAAAACAGTATTGGGCAAAGATATTCCTGCGCTCGAGCGGATATCCTATGCGGATGCCATGAGATATTACGGTAATGATAAACCTGACTTGCGATTCGACATGAAGCTTTGCGACTTGACAGAGGTGGTCAAAGGAAAAGGCTTCAAGGTTTTTGATGATGCCGAATTGGTTGTAGCCATAAACGTTACCGGCCAATCCGAATATACCCGCAAGCAACTCGATGAGCTCACTGAATGGGTAAAGCGACCACAGATCGGCATGTCGGGCTTGATCTATGCTAAACACAACACTGACGGCACCATCAAATCATCTGTCGATAAGTTTTTCAATGCAGATGAATTAGCCAAATGGTCTGCAGCTTGCGGAAGCAAGCCAGGTGACCTGATATTGGTTCTCGCCGGCAGTGAAACACGCACCCGCAAAGCGATGTCGGAGCTGCGTTTGGAAATGGGCGAACGCCTAGGGCTTCGTGACAAGAGTGTTTTCAAGTGCGCATGGGTGCTCGATTTCCCCCTTTTGGAAAAAGACGAGGAGTCGGGACGCTGGCATGCCATGCACCATCCTTTTACCTCCGCATTGCCCGAAGACATGCATTTGCTGAATACTGACCCAGGAAAAGTACGCGCCAATGCCTACGATATGGTGATCAACGGTGTGGAAGTTGGTGGCGGTTCCATACGTATCCATAACAAGGAAATACAACGCAAGATGTTTTCATTGCTTGGATTCTCGGATGAAGAAGCCCAAAAACAATTCGGTTTCCTGATGAATGCGTTTGAGTTTGGTGCACCACCTCATGGTGGCATCGCCTTCGGTTTCGACAGGCTCTGTTCGCTCTTCGGCGGATCAGAATCCATCCGCGACTACATTGCTTTCCCAAAAAACAATGCCGGAAGGGATGTCATGATCGACTCGCCTTCCAGCATTAGTGATGAGCAGCTCAAGGAGCTTGCCATCAAGGTTGTCAACTAAAAAACTATTCTTAGAACTTCACTTGCATGCGCAATGTGAAAATGTTATCCTGTTTGTCGGCAGTCCAGCCCGATAGCTCACTGCTGGTTTCATTGGTAACCATATCGTAGTAAGCCATCAGCCTGATATTTTGGTCGTAATACCAATTAAGACCAAGTCCTAGTGTAGTGTACTTCAAATCCGTTTCGTTCGTGGATTTAGATGATGTACCTGGCACCTCTCCAACCTCATTGCCCGAAACCGCAGTGTTAGGGTCGTAGATATCGTATTTAGCTACAAACTCCAATGGCAACTTTGGCAGTGCATGAACAAGGTAGAAATAACCTCCACTGAATTCACGATTGTAAATGTCTTTGGAGATCGGTGTTTTTTCATTTGGACTCCTAGAAGATGTTGATAATCCCGGTTGTTGTCCGGAGATATACTCACCACGCAAAGTGGTGGATCCAGCTTTCCATTTAACAGTGAGTCTAAAGTCGGCGCCCATGTACGTGCGCTCAGTGAAACCTCTATCGTTGATAGCTACCACGCCGTTTTCTACTGCTTTAGTGTCGAGGATAAATCCATTTACACCTGTTTCAGACAATCCAATACTGTAAACATTTACCGAGTCAATCCTAAAGCCGCCAGAATAATAGGAAAGGCCCGCCCCTATCAGCAATTTACCATCCTTGAATGATTGGTCGGTAGATAGGCGACCAACAAAATCCTTTTTGCTGTCAAAATCAGAAACATCCACACCATATCCAGGCGCATTGTTTCCATTCACTAGTGCGGCATCCAAACGATATTTATTCCATTTTGATTTCTTGGGTCCCTGAAGAGTCAGCATAGCACCTACTTCCATTTCGTTCGGAAACAGGTTTTGCGACATACGGCCGAATTCAGGTGACTCGCGCAAGGCTGAAGAGTAGCCCACTTCGAACCCGAAGGGGTTGTTGAACATACCCATACTGATGGAAGCAAAGCCCTTCCATGGATCAGTGATTTTTGCAAATGCCTCTTTGATAACCATGCCGCGTTCGGTAACATCAATCTGCATCGTGAATTGTGATGTTGATATACCTTTTGAATTCTCGACAGCTGAATAAACCGCCTTGAGCCTTCCTCGACGAATCATGAAACGATTGTTCAAACCCGCAGCAAAATTGCCACCAGCAACAGAAGCCGCTCCTGCCGAATCTGCCAATTGAAATTGTGGCTGTATATAACCTGAAAACTTGATGCGCTTTAAAGCGGAAACATCCTTTTTCAATTGGATAACTTCTTTTTGAAGTGAATCGGCAGTGGTTGACTGTGCCTGGGCATTGTAAGTAAACACTAAGCCTATGGCAAATGTGAGCAGTGATATTGTTTTCATAGAATCTTAATTTATTTGCGCAAAAAACTTAAGATTATATTACCCAAATGATTAATATATGTTAAATATATGTTAACATACAAAACAAGGCAGGGCTCCTTTTGAGAGCCCTGTATGTACAATAAACTTATTATCAATTCATCAAGCCTGTTCTGTAGCTGGTGGTTCTTCTGAAGGCTTGGGTAGCTCAGGACCTTTCAGCTTTTCCATTAGAGCACCGATTTCTTTTTTGGCTTTACTGATCTTATCCTCAAACTCGGACTTCAACTTATCAGCAGTTTTTGATTTGGCAAAAAAGCCGATATTGTTTTCCCAAATCTGAACATCGTTTTTCAATTCAGAAATGCGGTTCAGCAAACTGCGACGTTCTGGATCACCGCCCTTATCGGAAACGGCCTTTGATACGTATTGAGTCTTTGGCTGATAAGTGCCTCGTGGACGATCGGAGGATTTCAATTTGGCAAACTGCGCATCAATCACTTGTTTGAATCGAGCATTTACTTCGTCCTTCTTCTTGATTGGAACCAAACCTACGGCGTTCCATTCACGTTGAAACGCTTTCAATTCCTCGAAGGAAGCGTGATGGTCTTCGCCTGGAACATAAGCATCAATCCTGGCTATGAGTTCGTTTTTCTTAACTAAATTCTCTTCGTTGTCTTTATCGCGGCTAGAGAAATGTTCCGACTTTTTCGCAAAGAATGCATCACATGCGGAGCGGAAACGTTTCCATATTTTCTCAGATTGCCTGTCGCCGGCAAAACCGATTTTCTTCCATTCTTCTTGAAGGCGCTTCAATTCT
Source organism: Bacteroidota bacterium (assembly GCA_046340555.1). Classification (GTDB taxonomy): domain Bacteria; phylum Bacteroidota; class Bacteroidia; order AKYH767-A; family OLB10; genus JALRAP01. The sequence goes on along the minus strand of JBKDSL010000151.1, from coordinate 5,327 downwards.
TCACTAGTTGATTTCCAGTCTGTGTTTTCCTGCAATGCTTCTGCTTGTATGCACAGCTCGGTTTTCAATTGCAAATTGGCAGCATATTCGTGCTTTCGGCGGGAATAAAAATCGTTTTTGGATTTAAATAGATTGTCGCAGGCACTGCGGAACCGTGTCCAAATACCATCGTTGTGCTGCTTGCCTGCATGACCTATTTTTCTCCAAGCCGCCTGTAACTCCAACAGTTTTGCTGTAATCTCTTGCCATTCCTTATGCTTTGCATCAGCGTCTGACTTCAATGCTTCCACTTGTTCACACAATGCGGTTTTAGCATCCAGATTGACTTTACGCTTCTCTTCAAACTGCTGTTCATATTCTCGACGGCGTTCAAAGACCTTGTCGCATGCAGCTTTGAAACGATCCCAAACCTCATCCTTCTTGTCGCGCGGTACCGGTCCGGTTTCGCGCCACTTGTCTTGAAGCATGTGTAATTTTTTGAAAGCATTGCTGATGGAGCTATCCAAAATCAACTCCTCGGCTTGTTCGCAAAGACGCAACTTCATTTCGAGGTTACGACGTTGATCCAGATCCTGTAGCTCGCGGTTTATCTTGATGTAATCATAAAACTTATCGATGAGGAACTTGTAGCTCATCTGCAAATCCTTCGCGTCTGCTGACGGCACTGGACCAGCAGCTCGCCAACGGGCCTGCAGTTCATGAAAGCGCTCGAAAGCCTTATTCATGTTCTCTTCGTTTTGGATAAGATCCTTGAGCTGGCCCAATATCTCCCGCTTCTCATCCAAACTGACTTTACGTTGTTTTTCTTGTTGCTCTTGGTATTCGAACCTACGCTTATTGAACTTCTTCAATGCCTTTGAAAACCGCTCTTCCAAAGGATCGGAGACAGGTTTGAAATCATCGCGGTTGCCACCGTCTTCAATAAACTTGGCCAACGCGGCTTCGCGCTCCTGAGAAAAGGTTTGAGAAAGATTGTCGCGAATGGAATTGACACGGTCTTTGAAGCGAGGCGACTCTTGTTCCGAAGCGTATTGCTCCAACCGTTCAACCAATTGCTCCTTAGATAGCGTAGAAAGATCCTCCTCGGGCTCTAGATCTTCAGACTGCTGCATGGCAGCTTCTGGTGCCGCAGTTTCCATAAACTGCTCCTCTGTAGCCGGCAATGGTTCTGGCTCTGGAGCCACTTCCTCGGTAATTGTATCTGAAACAGATTCCAAATCAGAGGCTCCAATGGTTTGATTTTCAGCATTTTCGCCGATTCCCATAGATTCCTCGGAAGAGGCGCCTTCTTGGGGGGTCAATTCATCATTCATATTAATTAGATATAGTACACAAGGGAAGTAACGAGCTGGATTTTGTTAGATAAGCCACTTAATCGTTAAAATGCCGGAAAGGTTCTGTTCAGTTGTTGAATCTTAAAAAAATACCATTAGGCGAAGGCTGACACACAAATATAGTGATAGATCAAAGGCATTTGCAAGTAATATTACATCTGAAAACACCTGCGTCGGGTTAACAAGGTCTGCTCGTTTTTGGGAAGACGATTTGTGATGATAGGATTCGAAACCTCCCCCCTTTAGCCAGCAGGACTTGATCAGACTAAACAGTCATGATTTCTTTCTCCTTCGACTCCAAGTGTTTATCAACCTTGGCGATGAAATTATCTGTGAGTTGCTGAATCTTCCCTTCGGCATCCTTTTGCATATCCTCAGGCAAACCATTCTTACCTTGCTTTTTCACATTTTCCAACGCATCTCTACGAATATTACGGATGGTTACTCGGGCGTTTTCACCTTCTGCTTTGGAGCGCTTCACAAGTTCCTTGCGACGCTCTTCAGTTAATGGAGGCACGATGATTCGAATCAAAAGTCCATCGTTCTGCGGATTGAATCCAAGATTGGCAGCCTGAATGGCTTTCTCGATGGGTGTGAGCATGCTCTTTTCCCAAGGTTGAATCACGATGGATCGAGCATCGGGCGTATTGACGTTTGCCACCTGATTCAATGGCGTATAGGTTCCATAATAGTCCACCATGATCCCTTCTAGCATGGCAGGATTGGCTTTGCCTGCACGGATTTTGGCCAACTCTGATTCCAAATGGGAAATGGCTTTCTCCATCAAGGATTGTGCATCGTTTTGGATTTTTTTTACCTCGTCGGTCATGGCTATTGAGTTTTGATGTAGTTGATACTATTTCTTTTTTCTAGTCTTTGACTTTGGCTTTTCATTATGCACCAAGGTACCCACATTCTGGCCGCTTACCAACTTCAACAGGTTCCCCTTACGGTTCATATCGAAAACGATGATTGGCAAATCGTTCTCCTGGCAAAGTGTGAATGCGGTCATGTCCATCACTTTCAAGTCGCGCTCAAATACCTCAGAGAAGGAAATGGTGTCGAATTTCTTGGCTTTTTTGTCTTTTTCGGGATCTGCGGTGTATACCCCATCAACACGTGTGCCTTTAAGAATCACATCGGCCTCGATTTCTATTGCACGCAAGGAGGCGGCCGTATCGGTAGTGAAATATGGGTTTCCCGTTCCAGCACCAAAAATCACCACACGACCTTTTTCCAAATGCCTAACAGCCCTGCGACGGATAAAAGGTTCGCAGATGGCTTCCATTTTGATCGCCGATTGCAGTCTGGTTTGAATGTTCAAACTCTCTAATGCGGATTGTAAAGCCATACTGTTTATGACTGTTGCCAACATCCCCATATAATCGCCTTGCACTCGATCCATCCCGTCTTCGGATGCCTGGAGCCCCCTGAAAATATTACCCCCACCAATCACGATCGCCAATTGAACCTTTTTATCGACCAAGGATTTAATTTCCCGAGCATATTGGCTGAGTACTGCACTATCGATTCCGAACTGCTTATCGCCCATGAGCGACTCGCCACTCAGCTTTAAAAGGATTCTTTTGTATTTCATTTTCGGTGGTAGGTCTGTTTGAGACTTCCACAAAAATACCAAAATAAGGGTATTGACAGATGTTCATCCAAATGCCCTTAAAAATGAAAACGCCCCGCTTGAAAAAGCGAGGCGCCGTGTGTGATAATTGCAATGGATTATCCGATTTGGATTCTACGGAATACCTTTACGGTAAGGCCTTTCTCAGTCTTATCGAGGTAGGTACGGATATCCACTTTGTCGTCCTTGATGAACTGTTGGTTCAACAAGGTGTTTTCCTTGTAGAATTTATTGAGTTTGCCTTGAGCGATTTTCTCAAGCATTTCTTCAGGCTTACCCTCGGCACGGGCTTGTTCTTTCCCGATTTCGATTTCGCGCTCTAAAGTGCGTACATCCACATCATCCTTGTCGATAGCCACTGGGTTCATTGCAGCAATTTGCATGGCCACATCTTTAGCTATATCGGAGGAGGCGGAGCCGGATGACATACCTACCATGGAAACCACTTTATTTCCTGGGTGGATGTAGATAACCACCTTAGGAGCATCAATAACTTCGTATGAAGTGATATCAATCTTCTCTCCGATTTTTCCGATGATGTCGAACAATTTGTCGGCAACGGTCAAGTCGCCCATCTTTTGCGACTTCAGATCGTCAATAGATGAAGCATTGCTGGAAACGGCCACGTTTACCAAATCATCGGCAAACTTTACAAAGTCAGCACTTTTGGCTACAAAATCGGTTTCACATGATAATGCGACAAGATAGCCTTTGGAGGCATCGGCATTGGTCTTGGCAAGAATATAACCTTCCTTGGCTTCTTTATCGGCGCGGTTGGCTGCAACTTTCTGACCTTTTTTACGGAGGTAATCAATTGCCTGCTCAAAATCGCCATTGGCTTCCGTGAGGGCCTTTTTACAATCCATCATTCCAGCTCCGGTTTGCGTACGGAGCTTATTCACATCTGCTGCTGAAATGGTAACGGTTGACATCGGGTCTGTTTTCTTTTCTATGCTGATTATTTCTTGGTGGGCGTAGTCTTGCGAGGACGACCTTTGGCTGCTGCAGGCTTGGACTCACCTGAAGCGCCTTCTTCATCTTCAGAAGATGCTGACATTTCAGCGGCTGCTTCACCACGATCACCCGCTTCCTCATCGGCAGCAGCCTCACGTTCACGATCACTTTCTTTATCTGTCTTACGCTCTGCCAAACCCTCTTCGATTGCTTTCACCATTATATCCATGATCAAAGAAATGGATTTGGTGGCGTCATCATTGGCAGGGATTGGGAAATCGATCAATGAAGGATCGGTATTGGTATCGCAAATGGCGATAGTTGGGATGTTCAATTTGCGAGCTTCACTAACAGCGATATGCTCTTTCACCGTATCCACGATGAAGAGTGCAGCCGGAAGACGAACCAAGTCGGCGATACTACCGAGGAGCTTCTCCATTTTGGCTTTCTGACGGGTGATTTGGAGCTTCTCCTTTTTAGAGATGATCTCGAAAGTACCGTCGGTCATCATTTTTTCAAAACCAGCCATTTTCTTAACCGACTTACGCTGCGTAGCGAAGTTGGTTAGACAGCCACCTGGCCACCTTTCGGTGATATAGGGCATGTTTACCGAACGGGCGGCATTGGTAACAATGTCCTTGGCTTGCTTCTTGGTGGCAACGAAAAGGATTTTCTTTCCTGATTTGGCGATTTGTTTGATAGCTGCGGCAGCTTCCTCCAACTTGGCCGAGGTTTTGTTCAGGTCGATGATGTGGATACCATTGCGCTCCATGAAAATGTAAGGAGCCATCTTGGGATTCCACTTCCTTTTGAGGTGACCGAAGTGAACACCTGCGTCGAGTAACTGCTGCTGGGTAACTGATGACATGCGGTAATGTATGTTTTGGGGATTTTTTCTGATGAATGAGGATTAACGCTTGGAGAACTGGAAACGCTTACGAGCTTTCTTCTGACCAGGCTTCTTACGCTCTACCATGCGAGGGTCGCGGGTAAGCAGACTGTGTGATTTCAAAGCCGGCTTGGACTCTTCGCTGATTTGAACCAATGCGCGTGACAATGCCAAACGGATGGCTTGCGCCTGACCGTTTACGCCACCGCCTTCAACGTTCACCTTAACATCGTATTTGCCGAGGTTTCCGGTTACTTCGAACGCTTGGTTAACCACGTATTGCAAAGGCAATGTGGGGAAATATACTTTGTAGTCTTTGCCGTTGACGGTTACATTGCCGTTACCGGTTTGAACGTAAACACGGGCAACAGCTGTCTTCCTTCTTCCTATGGTATGGGTTGTTTGCATGCTATGGATGGGTGATGGAATTTAAATCAGATGGAAACTTTGGTTGGCTGTTGGGCAGCGTGCGGATGCTCGGCACCTACATATATATGAAGGTTGCCTTTGATAG
>JBKDSL010000150.1:0-7053 GCA_046340555.1 Bacteroidota bacterium | reverse complement strand
GATTTGAAGTTGCGTGGTCCGGGCGACATCACAGGAACGCAACAGTCGGGGGTGGTAGACCTCAAAATCGCGGATATTGTGAAGGATGGCTCCATTCTGGAGTTATCGCGCAGTGCAGCCGTGGATTTGTTGAAGCAGGATTCAACCTTGTCGAAGCCAGAGAACGCACCCGCTAGAAATGTTATGGAGGAACGAATGAGGGGCAGGGAAGACTGGAGTAAAGTAAGCTGAAGCGTTCTTAGGCAATCGCCTCAGAGGCGGCAGGCAGCTTTCCCAACTTTTGCAATAAACGGAAATGCGATGCGATTCCTTCTGAAAAAGTCTTCTTTTCCAAGTAAGGTATTCCAAATTCCTGAGCGGTTTGCTTGACAATGGGTGCGATAGCAGGATAGTGGATGTGGCATATCGATGGGAACAAGTGGTGTTCCACCTGAAAGTTCAATCCACCTAGGTACCAAGTCAGGAAGCGGTTTTTCGTAGCGAAATTCATGGTGGTTTCCATCTGGTGGATGGCCCAAGCGTTATCTATATTACCTTCTTCGTCTGGCATTGGATGTACGGTTTCCTCAACCGAGTGGGCGATTTGAAAAATGAGGGTAAGTATGATCCCTGCTGTAAAGTGCATCAGCAGAAACCCTGTAACCAAGATCCAGGTAGGCATTTGAAAATAAATCGGTAAACCGATGAATACTGAGTAATATAGGAGTTTATCTCCTATGATTTTTAATAGGAACATTGTACGGCTTTGGCTACCGTGCCCTTGATTCATGCCGCTTTTGCCATACTTGTAGAATTGGACAAAATCTTTCACAACCAACCAATACAGGGTCATGATGGAGTAAAACGCGCAGGCGTACAGGTGTTGAAACCTCAAGGCTCTGCGCGCAGGTGTGTGCGGACTGAAACGAAGTACGCCCTTGTCCTCGATATCTTCGTCGAGGTGTGAGATGTTGGTATAGGTGTGATGTAGAATGTTATGCTGGATTTTCCAATTCGAAACCGATCCACCTACCATATTCAGGGTATGGCCGATAATAAGGTTGACGGTTTTGTTTGAGGAATATGCGCCATGGTTGGCATCATGCATAACGCTCATTCCAACACCAGCCATACCTATTCCCATGATGATCCATAGCAGCAAGGCCACTGGCCACACGGGTTGAAGGAAGAGTAACGCAACAAATGGAGCCAGGTAAATAACAAACATGGAAATGGTTTTAACCACCATGGCTCCATTGGCGTGCTTAGAGTAACCGGCATTAACAAAGTGTTTGTCAATCCGGCTTTTGAGGGTTTGGAAGAAGGCGGTTTTCCCCGATTGGTTGAATTTTACCTGCGTTTTGGGGTTGTTAATCATATTCGAAGTGGCATTATGCGATAAAGGTAGGTAATTATTGATTTGAGGTGGGGCTAAACCCCGAAATATCAGGCAAATGACAACTTAAACGTTTAATTTGAGGTGGTTGGAGTTAAACATTAGTATGTTTGCGGCGGTGCTTTTTAATAATTAATTCAAATTCGCCCGTTTTTAATCGGTTTTTCAGGCTCCGGTATCCGGGTATAAAAGAAAGGAGGTAGCATTTCAGGATTATCATTTTATTTTCAATTGAAGCTTTTCACAAATCATTAAACTTTTAAATCATTCAACATGAAACTTTTCTTTAAATCTTTATCTGTTTTTGTTTTTTTCCAGTTACTGAATCCATCTGCTCAGGCATCTGTTTTTGAAATTCCGCAGTTCATGCATCAGCGATTTTCAGCCATGAAGCCGAAAGTCACGATCTGTTTCACCATTGCAAGAAAACGCGATTGCGAGGGGTTCGGCATTTGTAATTTTCATGCCATTGTTACAGAGGGTCGATTCAACAATGCCATTGCCACGGTTTACAAGGATGATTATTCGAATGCCTTGGTTTTTGAAATCGACCGTTACAAGGGATTGGCTTCCGGCGCTTATGATCGATACTTTAAATCGGGCAACTTTGTGATGGAGGACGATTCACAGGTTCCATCAGATATCTTGTCGAATTTGGGAGTATCATCAAATGCGACGCTGTTGCAAGGCAAATATCCGATCATTGAATCGAATGGAATGATTCGTTTTGCAATATCATATCGCTGATTGTTTAATAATCCGCCGATGCTCATTCGTGGGCATCGGCTTTTTCATGCAAACTATGAGACTAATGCGTTTTTCACTACTGCTTGTACTTTTCCTTTTTTCCTCTTGTGGTTCGATTGTGGGTTTGGTTTACGGAGTGAGGAAGTTTAGCGGGGTCACGTATGATGAACTGATTAAGTTTAAAAACGAGGTGATCTCGCAGAGCGATCCCGTATGCTTTGCCAGAATGGAATCCGACGCGGAATGGTCAGTTCCAGAACCTTTTTTATTCGATGCTGAGGGGAATGCAATCGACTTTCGTAATGCTGAAAACCCTGGATGTTCGGCTCCGCTATCAGACTTCATCGCTAACCTGCGGCAAAATCAAATTCCAGCGAAATGCAGTTTTGAGAACATGGCTTCATTTACGCGCTCCATTCATAAAACCCCTTGCGGTGATTCCGCCTTTTTGGTGCCTGATGCCGATTATCATTTGTTTATCACTTGGGCCACATGGACCGGCAAGTTGGTTTATCGGCAAAGAGTTCATGAGTGGTTGGATGCAGCTCATCACAATGCGCAAGTTCGCATTGCCGTGTATTTGGTCAATATGGACCAAGTAGTTTGTCGCTGATTTTTCAGGCGATATTTATCAATCACTCTTATTTGTTTTGGTTTGTCTTGTTTTTTGGTTTCACGTCATTTTATCAGACGATACGACAAAGCGTGCTGTTAGCCAGACGCTCGCTGCCAGTATTTCGATGCAGTCGGACGATGCCTCGCAAGTTTTCAGAAAATTTGATTCCGATTTGAAATATGAGTGGAAAACCGACAAGTTACAACTCGAAATGGCTGACGAGTTTGGGATTTCACTCTACCATGGTGGTGTTGCCTACCGGCATCGGGATCGATTTGTTTTCAGGTTTGCGGCTCAAACATCCCGAAAGAAAATCACCAGCTCCACCAGTCTCTCTATGGAAGGCCCGCTTTTCCTGAAACGCGACTTGATGAATGATCCAGTTCAAGGACTTCATCTTTCTGAGCCAAAGGGAGGGCTTTTGAATCCTGCACAGCTTTCGGCGAATGTGGGTGTTCGATTCGTTGTTTTCAAGGGCGCTTCATTGGATGTGTCTATTCCATCCCTCATGCTAAATCGCCTGCACGACATGGGTTCGAAGCCAAGCAACTTGCAAAGAGAGTTGTTTTCGGGTGGAAGCGGTGTGGTGTATTATGCCACCGGCGCCACGGCTATTTTCAATTTGAGCAAACCCTTATCCAAATCAATCTCTATGGAATGCAGGTCGCTATTATTCCTTAACGGCTATCGTTTCAAGTACCAACAGTGGAACCAAGAGTTGCGAATCGCTTGGATGATGCGGAAAAATATGGAATGGGTCTTACAGGCGCGCTTTTCGGAAGACCGGACGTTGGCTCCAAAGGTTTTGAAGTGGTATTCGTTGCGTTTTGGTTATAGGGTGGTGAGGGCACGATAGGACATAGATATATGTTTCTTGTTTTTGATTCCGATAAAATTCATGTTTCCATAAGTGGAAACATCAAAAATAATCGTTAACTTTGCATCCAAGGTTTGACATAGTTTATTTGGGAAAAGCTGTTGGTTTTCTGGAATCAATAGATGAATCTGCACAAGAAAAGTTGATTTACAATATTGAAAAGTCTAAGTACTTGAATGATGTTCAATTGTTCAAGAAGCTGACTGATAAAATTTGGGAATTCCGAGCTGAATCTAAGGGCGTTCAATATCGAATTTTAGCTTTCCGGACCAAGAGTATTGAAGGAACCGCACTAGTTATTTGCACTAACGGTTTTATCAAAAAGAGTTCCAAGGTGCAACGAAAGGAAATTCAAGTAGCTATAAAATTGATGAAAGGGCATTTAAGCAAATACAGATGAAAACCTCCCACAAAACATTTTCTTCCTCAGAAGTAAAAGATCGTTTTATCGGTAAAAAAGGCACCACCAAGCGAAATGCGTTTGAGCATAGGTTAAGTGTTGAATTGATGGGTGAAATGATCAAAAAAGCCAGGCAGGAGCGAAATCTTACGCAAGAGCAGTTGGGGATTATGGTAGGTGTGCAAAAGGCCCAAATATCAAAGCTGGAATCGAACACCAACAATGTAACTTTAAAGACTGTCTTGAAGGTTTTTGCTGCTTTGGGAGTCAAGCTGCAATTCAACCTTGAAATCGATGGTAAAAGGATGAAGCTATCCTCTTGACTAGCGCTTTCTCAGCCATCCCACACAATTTCATAAATTTGTGACCCTTACCCGAGTTACTTATCCAACTTCCCTATGAACATCTCCCTCAATTGGCTTAAACAATACATCGACATCCAAGAGCCGCCCGAAACCGTATCCGCCCTGCTTACAGGTTGTGGCTTGGAAGTGGAATCCATTGAGCCGTTTGAATCGGTCAAAGGCGGACTTCGTGGGTTAGTGGTTGGACATGTGTTGGAAACAGCGCGGCATCCAAACGCTGATCGATTGACCGTTTGCAAGGTGGATTTGGGTGGTGGACAAATTTCCCAAATCGTTTGCGGTGCTCCGAATGTGGCAGCTGGGCAGAAGGTGATTGTAGCCGTTCCTGGAACGATCATCCATCCCGCCAAGGGCGAACCATTTGAAATCAAGAAATCGAAAATACGCGGCGAAGCTTCCGAAGGGATGATTTGCGCTCAGGATGAAATCGGATTGGGCGAAGACCACAGCGGCATCATGGTGCTGCACGATGGTGCCCAGCCAGGAGAGCCTGTTACCAATCATTTTTCCGTTGAGCAGGATCTGGTGCTTTCGATAGGTTTAACACCTAATCGATCTGATGCCGCATCCCATTTCGGTGTTGCCCGCGACCTTCGCGCAGTTATCAATACCAATGGTGAGCGCCAAGTGGATTTGAGGCAACCTGATGTTTCGGGTTTTGTGGCACCTAATGAAAAGCCCGCTGTTGAAGTATCCGTCGAAGACGAAGACTGCATCCGCTATGCGGGCGTACATATAACAGGAGTTACCGTTGGTCCGTCGCCCGAATGGTTGCAAAACCGTTTGAAGTCGATTGGACTTAACCCCATCAACAACATCGTTGACATCACCAACTTCGTGCTGCATGAAACGGGACAACCTTTGCACGCCTTTGATGCCGCTCGTATTGGAGGAGGAAAAGTGTTGGTGAAGAAGTTGCCCGCAGGTACCATTTTCACCACACTCGACGGAGTGGAAAGAAAACTCAATGGAAGCGAGTTGATGATTTGCGACGAGCGTGGCGGCATGTGTATGGCCGGTATCTTCGGTGGATTGAACTCAGGAGTAAGTGAATCAACCACCGATGTGTTTTTAGAGAGCGCCTGCTTCTCGCCGGTTTCTGTTCGCAAATCCTCCAAGCATCATGGATTGAAAACCGACGCATCATTCCGCTTTGAACGTGGCTCAGACCCCGAGATTGTATTGTATGCATTGAAACGTGCGGCTTTGTTGATTGGGGATATTGCAGGCGGAAAAGTTACCTCCAACATCACGGATCACTACCCGCAGCCTGTTGCATGGAAAACGTTCACGTTGCGTGCCTCTACCATCAAGCGCATTACAGGTATCGACATGGAGCCGGGCGTGGTGATGGGTATCTTGGGATGTCTGGACATTCGTGTTCTCAAGGAGCATGACGCTGGCTGGGATATTGAAGCGCCGCCGTATCGTGTGGATGTCACACGTGAGGCAGATTTATGCGAGGAGTTGCTCCGCATATTTGGTTACGATCGCATTCCATTGCCGGAAACGTTGCAAATATCTTTGCAATCAGGAGGCGATGCTCCATTGGAGAGCCGTCGCAAATCCATTTCGCATCATTTGTCGGCGAATGGTTTCCACGAGATCATGTCGAACTCGTTGTTCCGCTCTACCGCTTACGCGGATGAGTTGCAACCAAAGTTGGCAAGAATCCGCAATCCCTTGAGTAATGAGTTGGATGTGATGCGTCATGATTTGTTGTTGCCGATGATGGATGCCGCAGTTTACAATCAGAATCGTCAACGAAGCGACTTGCGATTGTTCGAGTTCGGAAAATCCTATGTCTTGCATGAAGGCAAATACCATGAGGTAAATGGAGTAGGAGTGTTGTTGAATGGACTTCGCAACCCAGGCACTTGGGATCACAAAAAAGAGCCCTTTTCATTTTACTATTTGAAATCAACCGTTCAAAACATCTTGACTGCATCCGGCTTTGTGGTGCCTTTGAGTGCATGGCAATATCAGGGCGATCATCCACAGTTGGAGGATTGTGTTGCTTGTATGCACAAAGAAGAAGTGGTTGGCGTTTTTGGAAGAGTGCGAAAGAAACTATTGAAGGATTTCGGTTTGCAAGGTCCCGCGTTTTATGCCTATTTGAATTTGGATTTGTTTGAGCGTAAATTTTCAGCTCCTCGTCTCAAGGCGGTGGAGCCTCCTCGTTTCCCTGAGGTGCACCGTGACCTGTCTATGATATTGGATCGTAACATCCGTTATGGCGATTTGGAGCAGTTGGCTTTTGAAACCGACAAGGGATTGTTGCGCGAGGTTGGATTGTTTGACGTGTATGAGGATGCCAAGCTGGGCGAAAACAAAAAATCCTATGCATTAAGTTTTGTTTTGCGCGACGACGAAAAAACACTCACCGACAAGGAAATCGACAAGGCCATGCAACGCATCATGGATGCTTATGAGCGGGAGATGGGTGCGGTGATACGAAAAGCGTAATTTATGTGACAAGTTACATGTTACATGTGACCAATTTGCCTTTCCGTTGGCTGGTGATGGTATTTACGATTTACGATTTATGACGTACGATTGAACTCCGAATTGTGTGAAGCGCTACTTCGGGGGTGGATAGATTTGTTTGTAGTCTCAAATTGAATCCGCGTAAATCAGCTCCGCCCTGAGCCAGCCGAAGGGTAAGATCCGCTC
>JBKDSL010000149.1:0-10633 GCA_046340555.1 Bacteroidota bacterium | reverse complement strand
ACTCGAAAATGTATGCGGTACCGGTACACCCAGTATTGCAGGATCATACACGGCCGCAAATAACACCAACCTGAACGCCATCAACGCTGGAGGCGGATCACCCAACGGCTCTTGGCAACTATTTGTATCAGACAATGCAGGTTTTGATTCTGGTAACCTGACATCTTGGAAATTGGTTTTTGATAACGGACCTGTGGCAAGCTGGAGTGCTCCCGCCTCCCTTTGTTCAAGTGCAAACCCAATCAACTTGAATGGACTAGTAAGCGGCACCACTGGTGGCACTTGGAGCGGTCCAGGTGTATCAGGAAGCAACTTTAACCCAAGTGGGCTTTCTGGACCGGTGAATATTACATACACCGTCACCAACGGCTCATGCACCGATGCACAATCAAATTCTATTTTCGTTTACTCTGGAACGCCCATCGCCAATTTCAATTACAGCACCGCTGGCCTTACCACCTATTTTACCAATAATTCAACAGGCAACTCCACGCTTGTGTGGAATTTCGGCGATGGTTCTACAAGTACAGATGCAAACCCTGTTCACACCTACGCAACTGCCGGATTTTACACAGTAACACTGACTGTTGCCAATCCATGTGGCACCAACACTTTCAGCCAATTGGTTGGCGTAGTAGCATGCAACGAAAAAGTAACAGACGGCGGTTTCGAAAACGGTCCAGGTTCTGGCGCATGGACCGAGGCATCTACAAACTTCAGTACCCCGTTGTGTGATTTGGCTGGATGTGGTAACGGTGGAGGTACAGGTCCGCGGACTGGAAATTATTGGTCCTGGTTCGGTGGCATAGCCACCTTTGAAGAAAGCTCTGTTGAACAGACTTTCGGACCTGTTCCAGCGAACAATGATATGACCCTTTATTTCTGGTTAGAGCAGATTGATTGTGATGGTCCTGATGACTTCCTGAAGGTTGTAGTGGATAATGACACGCTTTACACCACCACCGGAGCATCGAATTTATGTGGTGTTTTAGGTTATACTCTTCAATCGGTGAACTTGAACGCTTACGCGGATGGACTTGCCCACACTTTGAAGTTTATTTCCAGGGTTTATGGCACAAACGGAGGCATAACCAATTTCTTTGTTGATGACATTTCAGTTTTGGCGTGTGTAGGTTCAGGATTGGGAGAGTCTGGTTTTGGAAATGACATTTCCATCTATCCAACGCCGGCCTCTGATATAATTTATATCGATTTCGGAAAATCCCCTAAGCAAGATGTAAAGATTGAAATCATGGATATGCTTGGCAAAAACCGAATCATGGAGAACCAAGGCAACACTTCATCCGATCAGAAAACAGCTATTGACATAAGTAAGCTTAGCAAGGGCGTTTACACCATTTCCATTTCTTCCGGAAAGAATGCCACTTACAGGAAAATTGTTGTTCAATAATCCATAAGACGAAAAGCAGGAGGCCGTCACTTGTGGCGGCCTTCGCCATTTAATCATACATGGTTGCAAAGCGAGCACAGTTGTCATTTTTTGAAGCAGTTTACGAAGTCGTTAGATTGATTCCGAAAGGCAGGGTCACGTCCTATGGAGCCATTGCAAATTGCCTGGGCTCAAAAGGTTCCTCTAGAATGGTTGGCTGGGCCATGAACGCTTCCCACGACCTGTCGCCACCCGTACCAGCACACCGCGTGGTGAACAGGAATGGCTTGTTGACTGGTAAAAACCACTTTAACCCACCTGCTATGATGCAAAAACTATTGGAGCTTGAAGGTGTTTCAGTGATAGAAGACAAAGTAATCGAGTTTGATAAATTGTTTTGGGACCCTGCAACAGAAATCAGGGTCTAATGATTGGTTATCTTTGTAAAAAATAAAACACCATGGCTATTACCGTTGAACAGGTATATGACGCACTTCGAAATGTTGAGGAACCGGATTTGAAAAAAGACTTGGTTACCCTTAATATGATTAGAGATGTACAAGTAGAGGGTAAAAAGGTTTCCTTCACCGTTGTTCTCACCACCCCTGCATGTCCATTGAAAGCCTTGATTGAAAGAGCTTGCATAAACGCAATCATCCATTTTGTAGACAATGAGGCGGATGTTACTGTAAACATGACTGCCGATGTCACCAGCCGAAGAGGGGCCGATGGCAATCTGCTTCCTGGTGTTAAAAATATCATTGCTGTTGCATCAGGAAAAGGCGGAGTGGGCAAATCCACTATGGCGGTTAACCTGGCAATTGCTCTAGCGCAAACGGGCGCCAAAGTTGGACTGATCGATGCCGACATTTACGGTCCGTCATTGCCAATCATGTTCGGCGTAGAGCAGGAAAGCCTTTATGTGAATGAGCGAGATGGCAAACAATACATGGTTCCGGTTGAAAAATTCGGTGTGAAGATGCTTTCCATCGGATTCATGGTAGACCCTTCACAAGCCATCGTTTGGAGAGGGCCTATGGCATCCAAAGCCTTGAAGCAATTGTTCTCGGATGCAGATTGGGGTGAACTGGACTACATGTTGATCGATCTGCCTCCAGGAACAGGGGATATCCACCTGACATTGGTTTCTGCAGTACCCGTTACCGGAGCGGTGGTCGTTTCAACCCCTCAAAAGGTGGCCCTAGCAGACGCTAGAAAAGGTATTGCCATGTTCCAAATGGACAGCATTCGGGTTCCGGTACTTGGTTTGATTGAAAACATGGCATGGTTTACCCCTTCAGAACTGCCCAACAACAAATATTTCATTTTCGGACAAGGCGGCTGTAAGAATCTTGCAAATGACCTTAACGTTCCTCTCCTAGGACAAATCCCATTGGTTCAAAGTGTTTGTGAGGGGGGTGATAATGGAACTCCTGCCGTATTGAATATTGAATCGCCTGCGGGAGAAGCCCTGATGATAGCGGCAGCCAACTTGGCTCAACAGGTAGCTATTCGCAACGCCACCTTGGAGCCCACCCGTTCGGTTCAAACCAACGCATATTGATTGCATTTGCTAACTTTGAAGCCGTGAGCCACAACGATCCAGTTTTATTAGAGCGCATTGAGAGCACATTGGACTCCCTTAGACCGTATTTGGAGGCAGACAATGGAAATGTATCCCTTGTTGAAGTAACAGAAGATATGATTGTGAGGTTAGAGCTCTTGGGTGCATGTAGCTCTTGCTCCATGAGCCACATGACTCTTAAAGCCGGCATTGAGCAGTCGCTGCTAAAAGCCATTCCAGAACTAAAAGGGGTTGAAGCGATTAGTCCGCTCGTTTAAGCAAAAGACCCACCCTAATTCATTTACATTTTCCTATTATTGTGTAAACATCCGTTGTAGACGGATTGTTCTTGGTTATACCTTGATTTCAAACGCATGGAAAAGAAAATAACAAAAGCATTAACACTGATTTTACTTATACTTCTCTCCAATGGCAAGCTCATTGCCCAAAACATGGATAAGCTAGACTTGTTTTTGCGTGAATATTCCAAGAATGAGTTGATGCTGAACAGCAAAATCGACATACTCGTTCAAGGCGACATCCGTCAAATTCAGTCTATAATTGAACAACACGGCGGAGACTTTAAATACTTTCATGGAGATATAGCTTGCGCTAAGGTACTCCCTGCAACACTTATTGAGTTGGAGAAGTCAGCTTATGTTCAAAGAATAGAACGTCCAAACACAGACTATGTGGCTTTGAACGACTCCATGCGCTCTACCATCCATGTCAATGCGGTGCATGCAGGCGTACCCCCATTGCTTGCACCCTATACCGGAAACGGAATCGCAATAGGTATTATCGACACTGGAGTGGATCTCACCCACCCCGACCTTCAAGACTCAACAGGTGCCACACGTGTAAAATTCGTTTGGGACCAACGAAAACCGGTTTCCATCAACACCCCACAACCATTTGGTTATGGCCAAGAATGGGACGAGAATGAGATCAATGCAGGGAATGCCCAAACCAATGATGAACAAGGATACGGTCACGGAACGCATGTATCAGGAATTGCCGCAAGCGACGGATCTGCCAATGGAAAAAACAAAGGCATTGCCCCCGATGCCGTGTTGATAGAAGTAGCCATCGATTTCAATAATAGCAGCAGCCCTACTGTTTTGGATGCCGTAAACTACATTTTCACAAAAGCCCAACAGCTAGGATTGCCATGCATCATCAACGCAAGCTTGGGATCCTATTATGGCTCTCACGATGGTCGCGATTTGCAATCGCTGATGATTAAAAACATGATCATCTCACAACCTGGCAGGACATTGGTCGCCGCGGCTGGAAATGCAGGTAATGTGCCATTTCACCTTGGATACCAAGTAACCTCAGACACGTCGTTTACATGGATTCGGCACAACACTTCCTATCCTTATACTTACTTACAGATATGGGGAGATACAGCGGTGTTCAGCGGTATCAATTTCGCAGTTGGGTCGGATGCCAATAACACAGACCCTTCATTCAGGGGCAGAACAGCATTCCGAAACTTCAGCTACTGCCAAGGCGTAGCCCGCAAGGATACTATTTTCTCAATTGATGGTAATAGGTTGGCCATTGTAGATATGTACGGGAGCACCCAAGGCCCCGCAAGATTGCTTGAAATGATCATCAGACCAGATTCCACCACTTTCGCTTGGCGACTGATGTCCACTGGCGCCGGTAGATTTGACCTTTGGAAATTCTATGACGGAACACTGCAATCAGGATTTCAAACCTCCAACCTTCCATCGACTTCCACGGTGCCGGATATGGTTAACTACAAGTTGCCTGATTTAAACTCCACCATTGTCAGTGGATTTCAGTGCTTGGATGAAGTTATAACGGTTGGCAACCATTTCAACAGAACATTCTATTATGATTTTGCAGGAAACATCGTGGCCGATACCACGGCGATTCCAGGCAACATTGTCCCAAACTCAAGCAAAGGACCGACCAGGGATGGAAGAATCAAGCCGGATATTTGTGCGCCTGGTAGCACTACACTTTCGGCAGGACAACTTTCCTTGCTTACAACTTGGCAGACTTTACCAGTTGCCATTCCATTGGTTGCTCAAGGCGGGTTCCACTTCCGTGATGGGGGAACAAGTTCCGCCGCACCAGTTGTGGCAGGAGTTGCAGCATTGTTCCAAGAACAAAATCCAGGGGCCAACTTCGCTCAAGTCAAAAACGCCGTCATTCAGTGCGCCGTCCAAGACTCACTCACCGGAAACCAATTGCCAAACAATACCTGGGGCGCCGGTAAAACAGATGCATTGAATACTTTAATTAACTGCGCACTCACTTCACTTTCCGAATCATCACAGCTTCCGAGCTTCTATGTCGCACCTAACCCAATTATCAAGGGAGACGACCTACTTGTTTATTCTAATTCACAATCAGTAACTGTTGAAATTTTGGATATGGCCGGAAAGATCGTGATCAATTACTCGAAGCAAAACAAATGGCCCTTGGGCATTTCAACCCAATCTTTGAATTCCGGATTTTACTTGGTAAAACTAATTGACTCGAAAGGGATGGTTTCGACCAAAAAATTTGCAGTCATCGCCCCTTAGAATATCCTCAGCTGGATTTTACAGAATCCCATTTTTTGATCTGCCACACGGCTATACCCGTGCAAATGATATTGCCTTGCAAGTCGCAGACCTTTGACACGGTTTCATATAACAATGGCGAACCGGATTCCAATGAAGAGCCGTGGTCTATGATAAAAGCTTGTGCATCTAAACGGTGCTCGCAAAAAACATCACCTCTTCCACGATATTGATAATCCATTTGCAACGATTTCAGTACGATCCTATATTCATCAGCTGAGAGTAGGGTCATAACGGATATGCCGCAAGTAAACTCACATAAAGTGGCCAAAGCGCAGGCGTGTACGCTCTTCACGTGGTTCCTGTTGGACCGTATGAAAGGCAGTTTTACCTTAGAATAACCTTTATCCAATTCGATGATACGTAGCCGATGTGGTGAGTTAAAAGGTACAGCGAAAGAGAGAATGCGACTCAAAAGAAAGCGATAGAATCCGGAATGGAATGCCTTGTTTGCAATTTTGTAAATCAACTTATCCATCATTGCTTAAATGATTTGGAAAGATTTTCAAAAGCTTCTGTCAGCTCAACCTCCAACTTCTCTATGATTTTATCTATGGGCTTGATTTCCGTCACAAGTTCGGACGATTTGCCTGCACACCACAAGTTGTTGTAATTGCCAGGCTTAACGGCTTTCTCCAACTTCTGTAATCCACGAATCTGAACTAACTTTTTGAAGTATTTTTTAGTCAAGCTGCTTTTGGAAAGCAGTCGCTCCAAGGCGTTTTGCTTGTAACCTATGCGTTTTGAATATTGCGTTTCAATGATGGAACATGGCGTACCTGAAAGTCGTTCGGTCATAACTATATCTTCCATGCCGGATTCCACTATCGCGGATTTGTAGGCAGTGCTTACGCCAGCTTCTTGACTTGTGATGAAAAGGGTTCCGATGCTGACACCAACCGCGCCTAATGATAGCGCAGATAATATACCTGCTCCTGTGGCTATTCCACCAGCTGCAACTACAGGTACTGTTGGAAAATCCCTTCGTAAGGATGGAACCAACACCGAGAGCGGATGAGGGCCAGCATGTCCACCAGCGCCTTGGCCAACGGCAATGAAGCCGTCGCATCCAAGGGAAGCGCACTTTTCAGCGTGCTTCAAGTTTGTAACATCACAATAAACTTTTGCACCATATGCATGGGCCTTGTGAATTACCTCCTCAGGATTACCCAAGGATGTGATGTAGAATGGAACTCTTGCCGCTACGCATTGCTCCAAATGTTGTTTATAGAGCCCATTGGTTTTTTGGACAATCAAATTAACACCAAAGCTTCCCCCGGGTTGTTCGCTTTGCTTGAATGCGTTCAACCGATTCAACAGGGAAGGAAGCTCTCCATTTCCACGGAAGTTAAGTGAAGGGAAAACCCCCATAATTCCATGGAGCATCGCCTCCTTGACCATAAGCTCATTAGAAACAAGAAACATTGGCGCCATTATTATAGGAAGCCGAATACCCAGCTGATGGGTCAATTGATTGTTAGTGAAATCGTGCAAGACTCTGATGGTGTTTTGGCTAAAATTAACCCAAAAATGCCTTTATTTGTTACAAACTACAAACTACAAATTTATGTCGGTTGTAAAACTGTTCGAAATCCCAGAGCACCAGCTTAGGGAATATCCGCAAGAATGCGCCTTGGCAGCCAAGGAAGACGGTCAATGGAGAAAGTATAGCACTGAGGAGTTCAAGGAAAAGGTGGACCAAGTTAGTTATGCACTTTTGCATTTGGGAGTCAAGAAAGGTGATAAGGTTGCCATCATTTCCAACAACAGGCCGGAATGGAACTTCGCCGATTTGGGAATCCTGCAAGCGGGCGCTATAAACGTGCCCATTTATCCAACCATTAGCGACCGGGACCTTCACTTCATTTTGATGGATGCCGAAGTGCGAATGGTTTTCGTATCAAGCGCCGATTTGGAATCCAAAACCAGAAGACTAGTAGAAAACTGGACTACCCCTCCGGAAATATATACCTTCAACAATGTCAGCGGTGCGAAAAACTTCCAAGAGTTTTTGGAATTAGGTAAATCAAACCCTGCACCACAAGCAATCAAAACAATCCGTGATTCCATTTCGCCAAGTGATTTGGCTACATTGATTTACACTTCCGGCACCACTGGCGATCCTAAAGGAGTAATGCTTAGCCACAACAACCTGGTGAGTAATTTTATAGCGGTCCAGAAGCTCCCACCAGTTAAAAATGGTGACCGTGTACTTAGCTTTCTGCCATTGAATCATATTTACGAGCGGATGCTCACTTATTTGTACATGTACTTAGGCGCCTCGGTATG
The DNA here is from genome assembly GCA_046340555.1 of Bacteroidota bacterium. Lineage (GTDB taxonomy): Bacteria > Bacteroidota > Bacteroidia > AKYH767-A > OLB10 > JALRAP01. The sequence continues at coordinate 2,787 of JBKDSL010000149.1, read as the reverse complement.
GTATGCCGAGAGCTTGGAAACCATTGGTGACAATATCCGCGAAGTGCAGCCCGTGGCATTTTCAGCAGTACCAAGGTTAATTGAAAAAGTTTACGACAAGATCATTGCCAAAGGAAGTGCACTGAAAGGGTTCAAAAAATCAATGTTCATGTGGGCATTGGATCTTGGACTTCAATACGATCCTGAACACCCGGGATCGTTGGGCTATAGGGCAAAGCTAGCCGTAGCCAACAAACTTGTTTTTTCTAAATGGCGAGAGGCATTGGGTGGAAATGTAAAAGCTATAGTTTCCGGAGGCGCCGCATTGAATCCGAAACTAGCAAGGGTTTTCTGGGCCGCTGGCATTCCGATCTTGGAGGGTTATGGGCTGACGGAAACATCGCCCGTTATAACTGTCAACACCTTGCTGCCGGGAGGAATGGGAGTAGGTACCGTTGGAAAGGTGATTCAAGGTGTTCAAGTAAAAATTGCGGAAGATGGCGAGATACTATCCAAAGGACCAAACTTGATGTTGGGCTATTACAAACGCCCCGATTTGACCGAAGAAGTCATCGATAAGGAAGGTTGGTTTCATACCGGAGACATAGGCGAATGGAAAGGTGAAAAACTTAGAATAACAGATCGAAAAAAGGAAATATTCAAAACCTCAGGAGGCAAATACATAGCTCCACAATACATTGAAAACAAACTGAAGGAATCAAGATTCATTGAGCAAGCGATGGTCATCGGTGAAAACCAAAAATTCGCATCCGCCCTGATTGTTCCCGCATTCTTACATGTGCGTGAATGGGCAAGTTCGCAAGGCTTGGAACTGAAAACAAATGCTGATATTGCTGCAAATTCCATTATAAAGAAAAAAATCCAAGAGGAAATAGAAGTCATCAATAAAAGCCTCGGACAACATGAAACCATTAAGAAAGCTGAATTGCTGAATGAAGAATTCTCTATTCAAAAAGGCGAGATGACTCCAAAACTCAGCTTGAAAAGGAAAGTCATCACCGAAAACAATCGAAGTGTAATTGACCGCATTTACAATTTACAATAACTGATCGGAATCTTTAGTCGTAAATAATGAATTGTGTACTCATGATTTCATAATATGGAGGGAGCTAAACGTTTTGGCCCATATTGTATCTTGGTTACAATACTGAGTTTGTCCTCATGTGGCGAACAGCCCATGAGGACTTTGGATATACCTAATCCAGCCGATGAGTCAATCGACTCAGTGGTGCTTTCTGACGAGGCAGAAGATTCTGGCCTGGATTCACTTGCCAACAATGCTTATGTGGACATTACAGACACCACTGAAAAGGATTCCATTTCTAATCTGCGCACCGGCACAATGGATACAACCACAATTAATGCAATGCCTGTAAACTCAACGCTAAAAACCATTCAAGTGGTTTTCCTTTCTGCGGATTGTAGCGGATCCAGATGCGAGCTAATCTTTGAGGATGAAACAAAAGTAGCCATCAGGTTTTGTGGAGCTTATGGAGACTTTATATCTGCCGACTTACGTTCAGCAAACCGTGAAATGATTGGAAAAAAATTCATGGTAATTTACAGAACAGGAACAGACAAGATCAAAAGCAAGAACGAAAAGGAAGCAGAGACTAATTGCAATTTAATAGTATTTGCAAAACCACTATAACCATCAAACATTTAAACTCGCAAAAACATCAACCCCATGAATCGCAAAATAAAAAAAGTGGCAGTATTGGGTTCGGGAATCATGGGGTCACGGATTGCTTGTCATTTCGCTAATGCAGGAATGGAAGTTTTACTGCTCGACATTCCCGGAAAAAATACCGACGAGGCTAAGTCGGGTGATAAGAAAACAAGAAATTCTATTGTCAATGAAGCACTGCGCAAGGCAATCCAGTCAAGCCCATCGCCACTTTACCGAAAACGTTATGAGAGCAGAATTGCCACAGGCAACTTTGAAGATGATTTGGAAAAAACACGGGACTGCGACTGGATTTTAGAGGCAGTTGTGGAAAGATTGGATGTAAAGAAGGAGCTTTTCGAAAAAGTTGAAAAATACCGCAAACCCGGAACCATTGTATCTACAAACACTTCCGGCATTCCCGTCAAAGACATATGTGAGGGTCGAAGCAATGATTTCAAGACACATTTTTGTGGCACACATTTTTTCAACCCACCTAGATACCTCCGATTACTGGAGATTATACCGACCCAGGAAACATCAAAAGATTTAATCAGCTTTTTAGTCAAGTTCGGAAGTGAAAACCTTGGAAAGGAAACCATTATTTGCAATGATACGCCTGCATTTATCGCCAACAGGATTGGCGTTTATGCAATAATGTCGTTATTACACCAAGTGATTCGGGATGGTTGGACTGTAGAAGAAATCGATAAGCTTACTGGTCCCGTCTTGGGCAGGCCCAAATCTGCCACTTTCCGTACTACCGATGTTGTTGGGCTTGATACAATGATACATGTGGCTAATGGTCTTTATCAGAATTGCATTGATGACTCCGAGAGAAGCGTATTCGTGCTCCCGGACTTTGTGAAAAAAATGGCCGAAAACAAATGGCTGGGTGACAAAACAAGCCAAGGGTTTTACAAGAAGACAAAAGACGCATCAGGGAAAACTGAAATACTGGCATTGGATCTGCAAACATTGGAATACAGGAGTCAATCCAAAACCAAGTTCTCAACATTGGATGAGGCGAAAAACATTGATGATTTAAACCTACGCCTAAAAATTCTTTTCAATGGAAAAGATCGTGCAGGTGATTTTTACAGGAAAGCCTTTTGTAGTCT
>JBKDSL010000148.1:0-1967 GCA_046340555.1 Bacteroidota bacterium | reverse complement strand
CGATGAGGAGGGCATCTACTTGCATCCGGATGGTGTAACTATGTATTTCAGCAGCAAGGCGCATGGCAGCATGGGTGGCTATGATTTATTCGTCTCTAAATTTGAAAACGGAAGTTGGTCGGGCCCGAAAAGTATGGGCGCACCTTTCAACAGTCCGGGGCATGATGTCTTTTGGGTTTTGGATGCCTCCGCTAACAAAGGGTATTACACCTCCGCTATGAATGGTGGGGTTGGTGACGAGGATATTTACCTGGTTTCCTTCAATCGCAAGGTGAAGGAAGCAGGCCCGCGACTCACTTTGCTTAAGGGTAAGGTTTACGATGAAAAGTCGGGCCAGGTGCTTGAAGCCGCCCTCGAGATCATCAATAACACCAACGGCGAGGTCGTCAAAAACATCGCCACCAATTCGGCTACCGGCAGGTATATGGTGTCACTTCCCGGTGGCATCAATTATGGCATCAGTGTAACAGCAAAAGGATATCTGTTCAATTCCGTGAACGTGAATATGCCCGATTCGGCGGGGTATGTGGAGGTCGAGAAGGATATTCCGTTGAAGAGGATTGAAGTTGGATCCACCATTGTGCTGAACAATATTTTCTATGATTTCGACAAGGCTTCCTTGCGCAAAGAATCCATTTCGGAGTTGGATCGTCTATCCGATTTGTTGAAGGAAAATCCTTCCATGCGCATTGAGTTATCGAGTCACACCGATTCCAAGGGTACTGACGAATACAACGTCAAGCTTTCACAGATGCGCGCTCAGGCGGTTGTGGATTATTTGAAATACAGAAGCATCAATGCCGATCGCTTGGTCGCCATGGGCTATGGCGAGTTGAAGCCTGTAGCCACCAATGAAACCGACGAGGGCCGCCAGTTGAATCGCCGCACCGAGTTCAAAATCCTCAGCAAATAAAACCACCTTACTGAAATCACAACTTCAACGCATATGTTTCGCAAGTCCATCCTGATCATCGCCACGATTTTGCTGTGCTCACGCACGTTTGCATTCGAAGCGAAATACGAATACCCCAAAGCCTTCATCGAAAACAAAGCGCAATTCGATGGTAGAAACAAATTGGCAGGAACCAAAATCCTTTATGCCATAGACCACGGTCCGTTTCAAGTGTATTTCACTTCAACGGGAATGACGTACCGTTTCGACAAGAAATTGCCTAGGCAAAAGTGGGACAAGACCAAGCCGATCAACAGCCAGGAAGAGTGGGAGGCGATACTCGCTAAACGAAAAGCGGTACGGATGGAATCCACATTCTATCATATTTCCTTTGCCAATGCAAATCCTGCCGCGCAGTTGGTGGCCTCAGATCCATTGCAAGAGTATTTCAGCTATGGCATGGGCTCGAATAACCTGCATTACAATTTCATCAAGGGATACAAGCAGCTTACGTATAAAAACCTTTATCCTGGAATCGATTTGGAGTTCACCTTTCATCCTGAAAAGGGATTCAAATACCAGTTCGTTGTAAGACCTGGCGCCGATCCGAATATGATTGCTTTCGTTTATAATGGAGATGCACCTCCTCGAATGGATGATCAAGGACACATTTTGTTAACCACCCCTTTCGGGGATGCCGTAGACCATGCACCCATTTCGTTCTTAGGCAAGGAGAAGAAAAGCATTAAGACTTCTTTTCAAATGATTGGAAACAAAATCACATTTGCTTTGAGTCCTTATGATAATAGGCAGCAACTGGTGATCGATCCCTGGGTGGTGTTTCCGCCATCTCCGAACTCCAACAAGGTATGGGAAGTGGAAACCGACAACTCAGGCAATGTGTATGCTTACATGGGCGACTCACCGTTTTACCTTCGTAAATACAATGCTGCTGGAAGCTTGCAATGGAGTTATTCCTCTTCGTGGGACTCAATCGGATTCTGGGTAGGAGGGATGGTCACGCATCCTAACGGTGATACTTACATCACCACCGGTTCGAACGGCGAAATACGAA
>JBKDSL010000147.1:0-48949 GCA_046340555.1 Bacteroidota bacterium | reverse complement strand
GCATTCGTTCCAACTGTTGACGCTCTGTGAGGCCAGAGAACTTCTCGTTGTACGGATCGATATTGGGCTGCACGACCACCACATCGACTGGATTCACCCGCTCTTGATATTGTACGTAAAGGGAAACCGAAAAAGCAATAGGGATTAAAAGAGTTGCCAGCAATGTAATTACCCGTTGCCGTAATTTCGAACGCTGCGATACCGCCAACACTGAAAACAAAACGTGAAGAGCCATCACATTCACGGCAATTATCCAGACGCTTCCACCAAGCACTCCCGTATACTCATACCATTGCGCAAGCAATGGCATTCCTGCCAAGGAGTTACCTATTGTGAGCCAGGGCCACGATAGATCCCAATCCATATGAAGATGTTCGAAGGATATCCAAAAGAGTATCAATGAAAGATAGGATGCAATTCCATTGAACTTAGCACGACGAACTTCATGGAATAGCATAAAAGCCATTGCCATAAATAGAGCATTGAAAAATACGGCTGCAACAGCTCCGAAAAAACTGGCGTATTTGACCCACCAAGTGGTCAGCAAGTTGAAAACGAAAAATCCGAAATACGTGGAGAAGAAAACAAATTTCCTGGACTTCAACGTCTCATTTGAAACACAAACATCCTGCATAAAAAGCAAAGGAACCCACGACACAAAAATCAAAGGTGTGAATCCATTGGCAGGCCAAGCGATACTCAAAAGAACACCACTTAATGCAGGAAGTAAAAAAAGGAAGCGGTCAGTATAACGCCCTAGCAACATGTTTCAACATCTTTCTTCAAAATTACCACAATACTCTATTTAGATGACAAGCAATAAAATATTATCTTGGCTGCGCACATGGATTCAAGAAACTGGAAAATACTAGCCTGCATACTGGCCGTCCATGTTCTCTTTTGGTTGGCTTTGAGGCCAGCCGTGCCATCTACGGACGATTTGTGCTACTTCAAAGACGCCCTTAAAGTTTCGGATGGCACCTACGAGTTCAATTCGAGTCCTAAGACGCAGAGACTTGGTGTCATATTGCCCACCTACCTGATTATCTCAGTCTTTGGCACAAGCCCTTATGCCATCAGCCTATTGCCTTTGGTTTTCAGTATCGTTTCAATCCTGCTCATTTATTTGCTGTTCAAGCATGATTCAACCCTAGCGCTTACGGCTTCTGTTCTGCTTGCCGTAAACACCATACAAATCACATATTCCTGCGCTTTATTCCCGGATGCCATTCTTTCATTGATCATGTTTGCAATAGCATTGTGCTTCTATTTGAGGAATAATAATCGAATGTTTTTGGGAGTATTTGCAGCCATATCCCTAGTGGTCGCCTTCTTTGTTAAACAACTTGTAGTCGTTTTAATTCCATTGATTGCCTATTGGATTATCAAAGACCTCATAAAACATAGAAATACCGCTTTTCACATCGCTTTCATTTCAACCGTTGGTATTGCTGGTAGCTTGGTCATTTATTCGATTTACCAAACCACCGGCGATGTTTTATTTATATTGAAATCGATAGAAGAAAACCACAACAGAATCTTCGCCGATGTATCGAATGTCGAATTAATTAACAGGCTAACATGGCAACCCATTGCTTTCTTAAACGGGCTAGTTGGATACTGGCCATTGATACTGTTATCTATTCCAGCCGTCATACATGAATTTAAAAACCATTCAGTAGACGATCACACTAAATACCTGATCTATCTGATTTGCGTTTTTTGGCTCGGTAGCACATCAATTGAAAACTACTCACCCGTATTACTTCTAGATCGCATGTGGTTACCTATGCTGATACCCTTGTGTATTCTGTCGGCTAAAACCATAGTTTGGCAAGCAAATTCCCATCCATTTTGGTTGGTTGTTTTCACATCAACAGCCATGATTTTCTCGGCGGCGCTAGCCTTCAGCAGAGGGAACGAAGGCGAAGGTGTTTTTTACCTGCTAATTCCAGCGACAATGATATTGGTTAGAAAATCAAAATCACTGCAAGGGTATCCGGAAAGCGCGAAAACCATGTTTGTACTCATGCCCTTCCTTCTACTCACCTGCTGGTTTGTCATCAGCAATTCCAATTGGATCAGCTAACGGAGGCTGTTACCGCATAAGGTACATTTTACCCCAGCCTTTCACAAAGTATTTGTCTGCTTCAGATTCTCGCTTTTCGACACCAACTCCGTTTATTCGAGTCATTACCCTGTATAGGTAAACCCCGTTTGCCAACTGGTCTCCGAACTCATCCTTTCCATTCCAGGCAAATTCAGTGATGTTTCGTCCAATTTTGATTGGTCCAAGCTCATCTCTACTGATTTCTCTTATCACAGTACCGCGTACCGTCATGATTTGTATCCTGAAATCGTCGGGCACCTCGGAGCCTGTTAGTGTGAAGACAAATCTTGTAGATGTGGAGAATGGGTTGGGGTAATTGATTACTTCTGTGATTGTACTCTTTGTAATAACCTCAAAGTTTATTTTGAAACTACCTGAACCTGATAAATTGCCTGATGCGTCGGTTGCCTGTGCTGATAGTTCATAGACGCCATCAACAAGAAAACTAGGATTGTATTCAATCGAGAATGTGTTTCCTTGGGAACCGCTGGGACACCACTTCATAAACTCGGTGGCCGGACCCGAACAGGATGATGATTCAAAAACGAGCTTTTGCGAAGTACCAGTTGGGTCTTTCAAGAAAATCTGCCAGTCGCTGGTGTCGTCAATGGCAAGGAAAGGGTTTTCATCTTTGAGTTTAATCCGAATGAGCGGTTTAGACGATACGATGTCGCCATTCATAATGTGTGACCCGTCAAAGGTGACATCCAACACTGGATTAGTGATGTCACGAGTTACTCTGAAAGGAATTTCAGCGAAATTGTTAAACCTATAGTACTCAGGCTGGTCGTTATCAATATTGGCTTCAAGCCACAGTGTATTCAAACCACCGTAAGAAAGCGTATTTACCTTAGTGGTAATGATGGTTGTATCGCCAACGGCCAAAGGCTCATATCTTAGATATGGTAAATTATGCCTGTTACGTGCTTCATCAAAAAGGTAAGCTCCCATCAACATGGAATCGGCAGCGATGTCACCTACGTTCTCGACAGCCATTTTCACTATCAACTCATCACCTTCTTGCAATGTATCCCTGTTGATTGAGAAAAACTTGGATGGATTAAGGGCGAATTCCGGAACGCCTTGATGGTAGACCTGCCACCTCTTTACTTGCGGGGGTGTAAACAAACTATCATCCTGAACATAGGCCCGCAGTTTAATCTTTGGATATAAATTGGCATCGATGGAACTGATGTTGACGTCGTAGTTGCCTGCAGAGATCCCAGAGAATGCAGGTAAAGGAACCTCATTACCTCCAGGGGTGATACCGATGATGTCAATGTAGGTGGAATCCATACCTGATACAGATTCTATCGGCTGTTGGTCCCAATGAAGTTCACTCCAACCTAATGAAGGACCTATTGGAACAGAAGTAACAAAGCCTTTTGACCAATTACCTCCCAATGTGCCAAGAATCTGAATTGCAGGCCTGCTGGGACCACCGATCGCCTCTTGAGTGTAAGTTGCATCACCTTTCTTGGTGAAGAAAATGTAGGGTTGCGTATCGTTAACATAATTGATACTATCACTTCCCCAAGTTGTAAAGAGGTCTTTCATCTGCTGGCTCCAAGACGAAAACACTCCGCCGAATGACGTGTATGCAATAACATAATTGCCTGTTGGAATACCGTTTTGCAACATGTTAAACATCGAATCTCTAGAAGCCGGATCGTTCATCCTGAAAATAAAAAACAGATCGGGCCTACCCCTGCCGTTGCAAGGAGCTATAGGAGCATTTGTGGCAAAATCGAAACGATTGGCCTCTCCGAAAGTATGATCACGGGTTGACCACGGCTTTAGCGAAAGCGAATCAATAACCACTAGGTGAACTGAAGGGGCGGCGGTGCATACACCATAATCCATTACTACATTGTTGATTTTGAAATTCGGATTATAGGATGCCGAGATGTTCTGGTAGTTATTGACCTCGAGAGAGGAGAAAGTAGTTACAAATCTGAATGTCGTGTCTGCGCTTTCATCATAAATCACATTAGTAAATTCATCCTTCCGAAACTGTGAATAATGCGCTTGCGACCATCCGGTAATGGTGGCCTTGTGGATGAATGAACTTTCTTTCCATTCGGGATGCACGGTATCAGTCGGCAGAGAGTCGCGGCTGACTCGCCAATAATAAACCAGATCCGGCTGCAGGTTGAATGGTGGTTGCCAATTAACAACACCTCCACCGGAATATACAAGACCTTGTTTTAGGAAAGCACTTGAAAAGGAGCGAAGTGTATCTATTTGGAATTTATAGTTGCGTGGCGCGGCAAATGGATCTACCGTAGAGGCTTTCAATTTGAAACCAGAAGCATTTGGCACAATCGAATACTCCGAGGGATATACAGGGGCGATATCAGAGGAGCGGATGTTCAAAGGGATGTTGAGAACCGTATTATTGGACTCGTTGCATTCATCAACCAATCCCAAATAGTCGGCGTAAACACTGATATAATTAGACCCGACTGAAAACTTCGAGTCGAGCGGAAAACGAACAGTTATCGTATCCTTGTATGTCACATAGTCTATGACCGTATCCAATTCAAAAGTGGTTGTTCCATCTGGATAAGTTCGGACAAAATGCAATACAAAAGGGTTGTATGTGGCTTTACCGAGATTCGTAAGAACGACTTTTACTGAGAAAGAATCCAAGTCGGATGTAATCACATCAGGAGAGAAAAAAACGGAGGAATTATCTACTGAGTAGTCGGGACTATCAAAAGAACTCATCTTCATAGCGGGATCTCCAGATAATGTCATACCTGTAATAACCGACTTGAATATGAAATACCCATTGAAGTTAGCATTCACAATTGGAAGATTAAGCAATGAGTCAACAACGGCATTCATGATTTCGCCAACACTGTTTCCATAATTATCCCGCGCCATTTGGGAATAAAACTCACGGGAATAATATTGAAGATTATCTAACAAGCCCACATCGGGTTGGGCGATAAAGCCGATGGATCCTTTTTCGGGTAACAGCACAAAATCTTCTGCAATCCTTCGAGTCCCGTCATGGATATCACCAACGAAGCAGGAATTTGCCAAAATGATCGGATAACGGTCTTTGTTATTGTAATTCTGCGGGATGTCGGTGCTGATATCAAATGATGTCCCACTCGCATGAGCTACAAAAGTCATGAGCGCGCTACCAGAATCAATAAGCGACTGCAAATACTGGGAAAGGTCAATCTGAATAGGGTCTGTAGATGTTTTTAAGAATGTTTTTACTGTCGCCCCCATCAAGGTGTCTTGTGCGATGTTGGCGAACTCGTTGAGTAATGAAGTGATTTGAACCTGCTGCGAACCAGTGTTACCTCCACCGAAATGCAAGATGCGTTTTTGCCAATCCTGGGGACATTGCTGGAGCTGACTTTCATGGGCTGTGATTTTGTCCAAATAAGCATAAACATCAGCATTGTTGCGAGCAGAAATGCGGCCTACAGGGAATACCGGCCTTGGCATAGTGTCTTGGGAAAAACAAGTGAAAAGCATGTCTGCAGGAGGGGAACCGAATGTTGGCACATAGTTCAGATTCCAATTGGATAAAGCCGATGAATAATTGTTGTTGCCTGTAAACCTGGCACGTGTATTTGAAACAGACTTACCAAGCAACAACAAATACTTGGGCTTCAAATTGAATTGGTCATTGGCATATTTGGCAAAATTCTTGATTGCCAGAGGATGCTGTTTGATTCCGTAAGAAAATTGGTCATATAGCTCATCAACATCAACAACAAGAGGGGTAAATCCCGTACTTGATCGATATGCGGCGTAGTCGGCTGTTGATTGAATCAAAGAATCATTCGTTACAATCAGGTAATCGGATCCGTTGCCATCATTCAGGTTTTTAAAGCGGGCGAAAGCTTGAGGGTCATTTGATACAGGCTCTAATTGAAATCTTCCCAACTGCGTAGTAAAAGTTGAATCGATGATGAGGCAGTTCTTATCAGACCCGTATGTAGGAATCATGCTTTTTACTGTGTAACCAACAAGGTTGGTTGAAAGCCGGGTGACGGTATCCCCCGACAACATGAAAAAGCTGGGATTACCTAAATTGGTGTATGTGGTTGTTATCTGCGCAAATGATTTACCATTAAAATCAAAGGCGCCAGGAATGGTTAACTTTCTGTAATTTTCATACTCACTTGTGTAGTCGGTCCTATGTGGATATCGAAGACGCAGGTAGGAAAGGTGCGTCCTGTTAACAACACCAGTACCAGGCGTGAGCACCAGGTTCACGGTTGGCAAAGTTGAAATGGCATTTGAGGCAACGGTGGAATCGAAACGCAATGTTTCATACCCGGTAAAATTCTTGGTTATGCTAGTACCTCCCACCTCAAGTGTTATGGAGTGTTGAAGTCCAGTGTTGTTACCACCCATAGTCATGGCACTGAACCTTCCAAGCGGCGCGAGAGGATCGGCGCTGTAATTGGGAATGTACATCTGGTAAAACACGAGTGCGTTTCCGATCGGACTGCTATACCAACCCTCACCCTCGTCATATTCTGCATCCTTAACCTCAGCAAGGCGACGCATAACGTAATCATTCCTGAAATCAAAAATCGACTCAGCCCAGAACCATGGAATAGGACTGTAGCTTGGATCAATTGTATCATTGTTCAAAACCATGCGTCGGTTGAGAACGGAGGTGTCGGCGTTTAAAGTCAAATAGTAGCAAGCCGTGTCAGTGAAAAGACTGAAACGGTCATGCGGTTGGTGATCAGGGTTTCGGTAAAGCTGCTTATCGAAAACACCGTCGTTTTTCTTACCTAGGAACTCTACGTAATCGGTTGTGTCGAAAGAACCATCTCCTCCATCCTCAACATGAATAAACTGCTCTACACCCTGATGATACATCTGTAGTCGCGCGGGATCAAAAGGCAGAGGGAATGCAACGGATTGCAAATCATTGTACGTAATCCGGTATAAGCCATTAGACCACGTTTTGATCTTGAAGTATTGCTGGTCGGATAATGGCTGACCAGGATTAAACTTGATCCATTCGTTGCCATAATTCTGACCGAATACCTGTACTGAAAAAAGAAGAGCTATTAGAGCCAGTAGAAGTCGCCTCATTTTTTCTGTTTGAATAAGCTAAACCTCAAGGAGAATATGTTTGAATACAAAGACTCGCCAGATGCACCGATGTTAGTGAGGGCGTAATCGATATTTACATTCTTGATTTTAATTCCGACTCCGAAGTTAGGTTGAGAATTCCACTTTCCATTCCCTTCAAAATCCTCAATCTTCTGGATACCACCAACACCTCCCCTTACAAAAATGAAATCGCGATAACCCAGCTCCAATCCCATATGAGGATCCAAGCTGGCGAAGTCGCCACCAAGCAGAACGTTCCTTTTCCCATCGAAGGTTACATCAACATCCAATTCAGGTAATGCGGTGAATTTCTCGCCGATTTTTATATTGTAGGCAGCTCCAAGGATCAGCCTTGGCAAGGTTAACTCGGTTCCGTTCGAAGGGATTTCATTACCGGTTTGCGTGAACACGGTTTCGAGTTTTTCAGTATTGAAGGTCCAAGAATTGAAGGTTGATGTTATATCCTTACCTACAGCTCCAAAACGCCAATTTCCTTTTTCATATTGAGCTCCAAAGTCCAAACCGAAGCCCCAAGCTTTTGCAAAGTCGCCAACCTTCCGGTGAATGACTTTCACATTCGCACCATAACGAAGGCCTTCGATTTTCGTGCGCGTGGCATAGCTGAAAACAAATGCATAATCAGCGGCACTGAAGGATTTCAATCGGTCGTAATTGATATTTCCATCAGCATCTATCAGCTCAGTGGAATCGATGATATCGTCAATTGCGAATCGGATGATGGAAACACCTGCAGCGCGAGTGGCATCAACCGGGGCGACTATGGAACCATAATCGTATTTGGCGATACCGGCGAAATAATCGGCGTGCATGAGTCCGATTTGCAAATCACCTTTACCTAAAACCAAACCCGCCGGATTCCAATAGCCTGAAGTCACGTCTGAACTAGTGGCAACAACCGAACCCGACATACCCAGGGCTCGAGCACCTACCCCGATAGTCAAAAATTCGTTGCTGTATTTGGGCGCGTTCTGCGCGATCAGAACCGTGGAATAAGAAAACAAACCGAACGCGGCACAAAGGATTCTTATGATCATTGTTGAAAGTCTCTCAGTGTTTATAAATCCAAATGTAAATAATACAACACAGGTTTTGCATAATTGTTATGCGACCCACAGATATCTAAACGTGCTTTTCTAGAGGATGCGTTACAAATTGGCTAAATTTGACCTTCAAATTACATGTTCAGCCAAATCCCCAATACGCTTACCTGTTTAAATCTGCTTTGCGGATGCTTTTCTATCGTATTCATTTTCAAGGGAGAAATTGAGGTTTCTGCACTTTTAACCTTAGGTTCATTGGTGTTTGACTTCTTAGATGGTTTTGCCGCCAGGGCCATGAAAGCCTCTTCAACCATAGGAAAAGAACTGGACTCTTTGGCCGATGTTGTTTCATTTGGATTGGTTCCCGGACTGATTGGCTGCCACCTATGTTTGGCAAGCCCCCCATTTTCATTAGCCCCTGATACATTCTCTCCCTTTGCCTATTTCCCACTGATTATCACCATTGCATCGGCCATACGCTTGGCAAGATTTAATGTAGATACCCGGCAGACAGACTCGTTTATTGGTGTACCCACTCCAGCCATAACTATTTTGATGATGGGGTTAGCTTTGGTGGTGGAACACGACAGCTTGAACCTGACTCCGACCATTCTGAATCCTTTTTTCATTTGCGGACTCAGCATGGTAATTGCCTGGTTGCTGAACTCGGAACTGCCCTTGTTGGCGCTAAAATTCAAATCATATTCATACCGTGAAAACAGCTCCCAATACCTATTGATCATATCTTCAATATTATCCATTGCATTTTTTGGATATGTTGGAATACCGCTTACCATAGTTTTATATATCGTTAGTTCCGTCATCAGCAAACCCGTCAAAATTTAAACAACCAACTTCCATGAAATTCAACGCCAGCATCACTATCATGCCTTTGAAAGCCCTTTTGGATCCCCAAGGCAAGGCCGTAACTTCTTCCATGAAAAACCTAGGGCTACCTGAAATTGATAATGTCCGTATAGGTAAGCATATTACTTTGGAACTTGAGTCTGGAAGCAAAGATGAGGCATCCCAAAAAGTGGACGAAGCTTGCAAAAAACTTTTGGCCAACCCCATAATGGAGTATTATGAGTTCCTATTGGAGGAAGTGAAATAGTAGCAGTACCTGTTAGCAGAACCAGTAGCAGTACCAGTAAGCAATACCAGCAGCAGTAACAGTACTAGCAACAGTACTAGCAACAGTATCAGCAAGCAGTAAAAGAACCAGGAAGCAGCACCAGGTAAGAAGTAGCAGAACCAGGAAGCAGTTACGATTGGCCAATTGACCTTTTAGCTTTTTAGTCGAGTTTCAATACAGCCAAGAATGCTTGTTGGGGTATTTCCACGTTTCCAACTTGGCGCATACGCTTCTTACCTTCCTTCTGTTTTTCCAAAAGTTTACGCTTACGCGAGATGTCACCACCATAACACTTGGCAGTTACATCTTTTCTAAGAGCCTTCAAAGTTTCCCGGGCGATGATTTTGGCTCCGATGGAGGCCTGGATCACAATCTCGAATTGCTGACGGGTGATGAGCTCTTTAAGTTTTTCGCAGATTTTACGACCGAAAGTATAGGAATGATCGCGGTGAATTAGGGCCGAAAGCGCATCTACGGGATCACCGTTCAAACGAATATCAAGCCTGACAAGATCAGAAGTCTTATAGCCGATTTGATGATAATCGAATGATGCGTAACCTTTGGAAATGGACTTTAGCTTATCGTAAAAATCGAACACGATTTCTGCCAATGGCATTTCAAAAATGAGTTCCACGCGATCGATGGTCAGGTAGCTTTGGTTTACAATCGAGCCACGCTTACCAATACAAAGACCCATTACAGAACCGATGAATTCTGATTTGGTAATGATGGTTGCTTTGATGTACGGCTCTTCAATTCGGTCCAATTTAGAGGGATCGGGGAAATCGCTAGGATTGTTGACCTCCAACTCCTCTCCACTGGTCAGGTATGCCTTGTAAGATACGTTGGGGACCGTGGTTATGACAGTCATGTTGAACTCGCGCTCCAAACGTTCCTGGATGATTTCCATGTGCAACATGCCTAGGAATCCGCAGCGGAAACCGAAGCCGAGTGCGGCAGACGATTCTGGTTCAAATACCAGCGAAGCATCGTTCAGCTGAAGCTTTTCAATAGACGAACGCAACTCTTCGTATTCATCTGTATCTACCGGATAAATACCCGCAAACACCATCGGCTTCACATCCTCAAAACCAGTAATTATATTCTCACAAGGCCTATCCACGGTTGTGATGGTATCACCAACCTTCACCTCACGGGCTTCTTTGATACCCGATATGATGTATCCAACATCACCGGCTTTCACGACATTTCGTGGAACCTTGTCTAGCTTGAGGATACCGATTTCATCAGCGGAATAATCTTTTGCAGTTGCCACGAATTTCACATGGTCGTTGGTTTTGATTTGTCCGTCGAAAACCCTGAAGTACGCAATGATACCACGGAAAGAGTTGAAAACGGAATCGAAGATCAAAGCCTTGAGTGGTGCATTGGGATCTCCCTTGGGAGCTGGTACCCGCTCAACTATTGCGCGAAGCACATCGTGAACACCCATGCCTGTTTTTCCAGACGCAGGGATGATTTCTTCACGTTTACAACCCAATAAATCCACAATTTGATCCTTAACCAATTCAGGTTCAGCTGATGGAAGATCAATCTTGTTCAGTATTGGGATGATGTGCAAGTCGTTTTCCAGTGCTAGATACAGGTTGGAAATAGTTTGCGCTTGTATTCCCTGGGCCGCATCAACTATTAGTAGAGCACCTTCGCAGGCAGCTATAGAGCGAGAAACCTCATATGAAAAGTCGACGTGACCAGGGGTATCGATCAGGTTGAGTACATATTTTTGCCCCTCGAATTCATAGTCCATTTGAATGGCATGACTTTTAATAGTTATACCACGCTCTCGCTCAAGGTCCATATCGTCAAGCACTTGCGCCTGCAAGTCGCGCTTGGAAACGGTATTGGTATATTCTAAAAGCCTGTCGGCCAAGGTACTTTTACCATGGTCGATGTGGGCGATGATGCAAAAATTACGGATATTGTCCATTGGGGCGCAAAGGTAAGTATAAAAGCAGCGGCAGTCCCTTATCGGGGATGTTGAGCCATTGTTTAATTTTACTAAAAGCGTGCAACCCATAGGGGAAGAATAGAGTCTTGGAGATGAAAACTGAAGAAATGTCGGAGCAGGAACTGATCGAAGGTTGTATCAGAAACCAGCCGGCAGCGCAAGAATTGTTATATAAAACATTCAGCAGCAAAATGTTAGCTGTTTGTTGTAGATACACGGTTAACAAGGCGGAAGCCGAGGACTTGCTTCAGGATGGTTTTATTAAGGTTTTTAGCAAAATTGAATTGTTCAGAAACCAAGGATCGTTGGAGGGGTGGATTAAAAGAATCATGGTAAACACGGCATTGGATGCCTTAAGAAGAAATAAAAAACTACAAATCAACGATTTAACAGAAGATTCAGAAATTCCACATACAGGATTAAAGCCAGGAGACCAATTGCAAGCGAGAGACTTGATGATGATGATACAATCGCTGCCAAATGGATTTCGAACCGTCTTCAACTTGTATGCCATCGAGGGTTACTCGCACAAAGAAATTGGACAACTGCTTGGAATATCTGAAAACACTTCTAAATCGCAATATTCCAGAGCACGGGCACAACTGCAAAAAATGCTCCAAATAGCTGAACCACAAGAGATACGCTGACAACTTGAAAGAACGCGACGAAATAGCAGAATTATTTAAAGACCGATTAGAGCACCATACTGAGCCGGTAGATCCAGCCATCTGGACAAAGGTTCAATCCGGATTAGTAGGTAAAACTATTGGTGGGGCTGCAGCTGCTAGCAAACTTGGTGTTATCATCAAATCAATTGCCGTTACTTCTATTTTGGTTGGGTCGGTCATAGGAGTTGGGCATTTGCTTCAAAACCCTGAAAAGGGGGCCTCAACCAATGAGGGGCAGAACAATAACAATAACCCCATTGGGCAAGAAACTCAGACAAAAATGTCTGAGTTTGAGCCAGCAGGATCCCTACCTGAAAATGCCGAAGCTATCCAGAGCAATTCAACAAGCTCAGTTATGCCTCCAATTGAAAGTAATCAGGATTTGAACTTGGAGCCAGCTACAACCCTCTCTGGTAGAGAAAATCCTAACAACCAAGTCGACCAGGACCAAAGCACCGAAATTGCCACCGTTGTAGAACCTGTAGCATCAACCAACACCAAAAGCGTTGACTCCAAAATCAATTCCAATCAAAACCCCATTGAGACCCTGATAACGACAACCGAAAAAGCCTATAAAAATTTGTTAGTGAATGAAATACCTAATATTTTCACTCCTAATGGCGACGGCAAAAACGACTTATTCAACATCCCTGTAGCAGAAAACGTAACTCATTCCACCAAGGTATTCAACCAAAACGGCGAATTGATGGTGGAATTTTCCCAAGAATCTACCGGTTGGGATGGAACAAAAACAGGAGGTGCAGAGGCCGCAAATGGAACATATTTTTATGTTACTTTTGTCTCTAACAATCTTGGAATCCACAAGCAGTTGAAGGGCACCATAAACCTTCTTAGATAATTGACAATCTTGACCAATAATATTTTGAATTAACCATTAACCAAACCATAAAAATAATTTGATGATGAAAAAAGTTTTTACCCGTGTAACCGCAATGATGATGTGCATTCTAATGCTCAGCACCACTGAGACCCGTGCTAGTCACGCCGTAGGAGCCGACATTACGTACCAATATGTAGGACCAAACCAATTCCTATTAACACTCCGTTTGTACAGGGACTGTTTTGGTATTCCAGCCCCTTCCTCAGCAACCATTGGATACTCTTCGAGCTGTTTCCCTGGTGGCAACATCACATTGCAACCATTGCCTGGAACTGGTCAGCAGATTCCAACCTCACCCTGCGTGCCTACAGTTGTTACCACTTGTAACGGTGGTACCGGCTACGGAATCGAAGAGTGGATCTATCAAGGTGTGGTTACCCTTCCAGGGCAGTGTGTGGATTGGAGGTTTGCTTACAACCTTTGTTGCCGCAACGATCAAATCAACACGTTGATCAATCCAGCAAGCTTCAACTTGTACGTGTCCACTACATTGGACAACTTCAACTATCCTACCAATAGCTCACCTACATTCTCCAACATTCCAGTAACCCAGTTCTGCATTGGAAACCAGTTTTACTACAGCCAAGGCGCAACAGATATCGATGGCGATTCACTTGTGTTCTCATTGGCTCCTTCCGAAACCAATCTGAACCAACCGGTGACTTATGCACCTGGCTATGGCGCACTTACTCCACTTGCCTCCTCCACCCCTATCGTTTGCAATCCCACAAATGGAACCATTTCTTTCACGCCTTCAGTGCTTCAAGTTGGAGTATTAGCTGTTGTTTGCGAAGAATACCGCAACGGAGTGAAAATTGGACAAGTGAAGCGCGACATGCAGATGAAAGTGGTGAGTACCTGTATTGGCACAGCTCCATTCGTAGTTAGCCCAACCGATCCTAACGGAAACCCTGCACCATATTTCACAGCAAGTTGCGGCGACACTTCAATCTACATCATACTTGATCAACCTGTACAGTGCGGTTCGATTGTACAAACCGATATCCGCATCCTGACTCCTCAAGGTCTTCCAAACCCAGTACTTTCCGCTACTCCTGTTAACTGTATCAACGGTCAAACCGACAGCATACTGGTGACCTTCTTCTTTCCTTTGACCACTGGTATCACCTATGCTTACACCAAAGAAGGTTTCGATGGAAATACTTTCCTCAGCGAATGCGGTGTTGAAGTCCCAGAGTTTGATTCATTGGCCTTCAACGTAACAGATCCCGGCGTTTTCAATACCGAGCCTGTAACTGTGTCATGTGTCTTTGACTCCTTCACAGTAAGCTTTGATTATGATATCATATGCAACACGCTATCTGGAAATGGCTCTGAATTCGTTTTGGTTGATGCTAACGGAGTGAGCTATCCTGTAACCGGAACATCGGGATGCAATCAAGGACCTAGCAATTACAACAACATCATCACATTCCAATTCGGTCAGCCAGTTGCTCCCGCAACCCCCGTTTACCTGTTGGTTCAAAATGGTTCTGATGCCAACACTTTTACCAATCGTTGTAACACTTACATTCTTCCAGGCGACACACTTGCGGTTTTGGATGTGGTCAACAATATCTCCATTGATCTTGGTGCACCGCAAACGTCTTGCGATACCGGTCCGTTTCCTGTGCTAGATGCAGGCCTCGCTGGAGCTACCTATACTTGGAGCTTGAACGGAACCACCATCGCTGGCGCGACCTCCCAAACCATTTCTGCAAACCAAACTGGTAACTATACCTGCCAGGTCACTTTCTCGGCAGCATGTTCCACATCAGATAATGTGGATGTCACTATCGTCGCCTCTCCCATTGTAACATTAGGTAACGATGTTGAAATCTGTTCGACTGAACCTTTCCCGGTATTGGATGCTGGTAACGCTGGTGCCACTTTCCAATGGTTCCAATCTGGCAATGCCATTGCAGGTGCGACCTCACAGACATATCAACCAAGTGCTGCAGGAACATATACTGTATCCGTTACTAACGGCGGTTTATGTACTGGCACCGATGAAATCAACATCGTGGTGATACCTACATTGCCGGTGACTCTCGCTGGCGATCAGACCATTTGTTCGTATGATACCTATCCTGTGTTGGATGCAGGTTTCCCTGGATCAACCTATTCTTGGAGCTTGAACGGAACATCGGTTGGTGGAAACACGCAAACGCTGAATACTGCCGCATCCGGCACTTATACCGTTTTGGTAACGAACTCCTCTGGATGTACTGGAACAGACGACTATGTTTTGAGTGTAATCCCACAATTGACCTTTGATTTGGGTGAGGAAATATTTGTTTGTCTAGATCGTCAAGACGATCCGATTATCACCGCTCCAGACATCACAGGCAACAGTTACGCTTGGACTTTGAACACAGATCCTGCGTTCACAGCCTCCACATCATCCATCGCCGCCACCAATTATGGAACTTACAACGTACTCGTTACGGATCCTAATGGCTGTACAGGAACAGATGTTGTTGATGTAACAGAACTCTGCGAAATTGTGATTCCAAACATTTTCACACCTGGAAATGATGACGGATACAACGACTTGTTTATCATAGAGAATGTTGAATCAAATCCGAACACCAAAGTCAGAATTGTAAATCGTTGGGGTAACGAAGTGTTCTCTACAGACAACTATGATAACGTTAACAACGTTTGGGATGGTGGTGACTTACCCGATGGCACTTACTTCTATGTAGTAGTTACTGCTCTTGGTGAAGAATATAACGGTGCAGTTAAATTGTTGCGAGCCGACAAGAACTAAATCGTAAACAATAACATCAAAGCCCAAGGCGTTCGCCTTGGGCTTTGATGTTTTCATACTTTTGACCTATGAAAGTAACAGAACACCTAAAGCACGCCAAGAAAACCCTTTTTTCGATGGAAATACTTCCTCCGCTCAAGGGGAAAAGCGTTCAATCGATATACGACTTGATTGATCCATTGATGGAGTTCAAGCCTCCGTTCATCGATGTAACCTACCATCGAGAAGAATACATTTACAAAAAGAGATCCGGTGGGTATCTAGAGAAAATAGCCATCCGTAAACGACCTGGCACTGTTGGCATTTGCTCTGCAATCATCAATCGCTATAAGACCGATGCTGTGCCACATATCATTTGCGGTGGATTTACGAAAGAGGAAACCGAAAACGCACTGATTGAGCTTAACTATCTCGGTATTGATAACGTGCTCGTATTGCGAGGAGACCCCATTAAAACCGAAACGCACTTTACTCCTGAAGAAGGAGGCCATCATTATGCCATCGATTTGGTGAGCCAGGTCAGGCAAATGAACAGCGGTCAATTCTTGGATGAGGACTTGAAAGATGCGGACCCGACCAGATTCTGCATTGGTGTTGCAGGATACCCTGAAAAGCACTTTGAAGCACCAAGTATGGCAACAGACCTTAGGCATTTGAAGAATAAAATAGATGCGGGTGCCGAATACATTGTCACACAAATGTTCTTTGACAATGAGCGGTTTTTCGCGTTTGTAGACAAATGCCGTGAGGCTGGAATTACAGTACCAATCATTCCAGGCCTGAAGCCTTTAACAACCCGCAAGCAACTCAGCTTATTGCCCAAAACGTTTCACATCGACCTTCCCGATGATCTTGTTTTAGCCATTGAAAAATGCAAGAGTGATGAAGATGTGAAGCAAGTTGGAATCGAATGGTGCATTCAACAATCCAAAGAGTTGATGGCTAGAAAACTACCATGCTTGCACTACTATACGATGGGCAATGCCGAAACCATTCGCAAAATAGCCTCAAACGTATTTTAAAAAATTCGGAGTAAACATACAGAAATCAAGTAGTGAGCGGCTTTTTCTTAACCGGTACTTTGATCTTTACATTGGTGTAATACTTGAGTTGGCGCCCCTTGTGAATGGTTGAGGAGGAAAGGTTGTTCCATGATTTCAGTTCCTTGACCGTACACTTTAAACGAGCTGCAATAGCATTCAAGCTGTCGCCCGACCTCACGGTATAAACCTTTTTCACACGCCTAACCTCAGTCTTGTATTCTACAGCTGCATCCTTATCATTGTTTACCGCAGGGTCTGCGCTTACTTCTCCTGAACTAGCACCTGTATTCTCATTGGCCAATGTGGCTGGATCAACCGGAGGAAACAAGAGGGGCTCTGCAGCTATGAAAGCAGGCACGTAATTGGTGGGTAGACGTAGTATGCCAGGACCACCAACTGATGGTATCACACCGGATTTGTACACGGGATTCAAGTAGGAGATAACATCATAAGGCAGGTTGATGGTCTCAGCTATTTTCTTGAGGGATATCTGCTTATCGATAGCCAATGTATCTACCTCGAAATAATTGAATGCTGGCTCTACAGCGAAAATATTGTGCTCGGAGGAATGATTCATAACATAGGTAACCGCAATAAATGCGGGAACATAGCCACGGGTTTCAGCAGGCAGGTATTTGGAGATCGCCCAGAAATCCTTTTTTCCACCGGCTCGTCGTATGGCCTTGTTCACGTTTCCTGGTCCGCAATTGTAGGATGCGATAACCAAAAGCCAATCCCCATATATGGCGTACATGTCTTTGAAATATTTGCATGCAGCATAAGTGGACTTTATTGGGTCTCTACGCTCATCAATAAAAGAATTGATGGTGAGATTGTACATCTTGCCTGTATTGTACATGAACT
Source organism: Bacteroidota bacterium (assembly GCA_046340555.1). Classification (GTDB taxonomy): domain Bacteria; phylum Bacteroidota; class Bacteroidia; order AKYH767-A; family OLB10; genus JALRAP01. The sequence continues at coordinate 31,322 of JBKDSL010000147.1, read as the reverse complement.
GCCAAAGGCCTGTGGCACCCATGCGGGAAACAGCTACCGGATTCAATGCAGATTCAACAATTGCCAAATATTTGAACTCCAATGGGAGACCTTCCTTATCCAATACTTCCTCAAATAATGGGAAGTATAGCTCAGACAATCCAAAAACCCTACTGGTGTAACCGCGCTTTTTGTAAGCGTATAAATCGATGTAACTACGGACTTGTTCATTGTATACCATAGGAATAGGTGAAGACATACGCGCCATTCGTGCCTTATAAACGTCTTCACTATATACCGGAACGCTACGGTCGTCAGATACTGTTCTCGGATTCAAACTATTGAATCGCAATACGTTATTTAAATTAACCAAACTATCCAACGCCTCCACAATAGGATCGTTAACCGGTACTGGTTGCTGTCCAAACGCTGCAGAAAGCGTAAGAATCATCGGCGTCAGAAGGTATAATACTTTGTTTTTCAACATAAAACGATTTTTAGAGTGGTCACTATCACAAAGCTACTTAAAAAGTACATCTCTTGTTATTACTTCCCAAGTGATCTATTGAACAACGGAGGCCCACAATGGTTATTGGTCGAATTATAGAAAAAACACAAAATTCAAGAAATACACTTGAAAATCAGTTCATTAAATTCATTAAAAATCAAAATAACGATTGGAAATAACGTTCCTTAAACCAAACCAGACCTGCCTAGTATCCATTTTACCAAAAGTATTCTGAGCGGATCTGAGCTTTGCACCAGCTTCTAAAACCAAATTGCTGGATGGATTAACAAGGTAACCCAATCTCAATTCAACATTTAGCACATCGGTATTCAACCCTTGACCTGTGGAGTTTCCATATTCATTGGGCCGGGTCTCATAACTCAACAAAACATTGTTACCGTAATTAACCGGATCCAAAATGCTGTTATAATCATAACCCACATCGGCTATGGAGAACCTTGTATGCATGAACCATCTCTTAAAAGAGTATGAAATGGATGTTACAGATTCGGAGAAGTTAGCTCCTAACGGATGTGCCAGCGGTTGGTTGAAATGTGCATACGCTGTTGCGGATGATCGGTGCTGGTATGTGTAAGGGCGCACGTAATTATATTCGGTTCCAACATCCAAATTGCGTATGCCGAACAAACTGAAGGCCCTCCATCCAACTTGAAAACCATGCTTGTTTCCCCACCAACCATCTCCTGACCGAACCTCGCGTATTTTAAATTCGTCCATTATGGCTTGAGCATATATAAAATGACGTTCTGCCAATTTATATTTCAAATTCAATCCGATCAAAGCGTTGTCTGGCGAACCGATTGAAAATTCCACCGGTCTTAAAAATATGACAGGATTGAAATATGTGATGTCATAAGCCCTTGTGGAGTCATATTTCCACACAATGGATTCCAGAATTCCTACGTAAAGTCTTTTACCTATGTTGATATCCAAATAGTGGAATGTGCCATACTTGCGTCGATAACTGCGATCCTCTCCCTTACCATCCGGACCATCCAAAAACATGGCATACATGACCATGTATTTTACTTTCCAAAAAGTGGTATTGATTTTCAAGAAAGGATATTGATAAGCATTGTCGGATAGCAACAACGACCTGTAACCATCACCAATGAAATTACGGTCGTAGCCCAATTGAAAATCGAAATACTTGGGCAATGCATAAGAGATGGAACCGGAAGAAACACCATAGTCAAACCCACCATACAGCTTTTTAGTCCTTCCTCCTCCTGGAACTACGAATGTGGAACGGACTGCCGAGTCCACATAGCCAGAAAACTCAGCCTGCGTTTCAACGAAAGTGGATTGAAAAGAAAAACCTTTTCCGAAATATCCTTCAACCCTTAACCCTCGGGAGTTGGTATACGTGTTTCTGGAAGTATCCGACTCAGATGAAATACCGCCTGCAAATTCCATGATGGGATCCAATGCCAAGAAGTAATCATCGCTTTTCACTTCAAACAAATGCTCCCTGAAAAGTTTGCGACTTAGTCGCGAATTGGATTTGGCGAACGGTCCTTTTCCGAACTGCGGAAAGGTATCCGTACCACCCACTGCAAGCACTTCTCGAATAGAGTAAGGCTTTAAAGATGTATGGAATCCAGAGCCTAAACGGTTCAGCGTTGAATCGTACCTGGTGTTCAAATCATGGCTCAATGGCAGAAAGTAATGTTGCGAATGACCTTTGCCAATGAATAGCGGCAGCAAAGCAAGCTGCAACATAACTGCCCGTAAGATATTACCAATTGACATGTCTACTTAGTTTTTGATGCTGCTGTTGGGAATCACTTTCAGGAACAACTCCTCATACTGATCTGCTATGCGTGTCCAATTATATTGCTCCTTCACTTTCATCATGTTGGAACTGATTGCAGCTTCGACATTGGTATCTCTTTGGAATTTGTCAACCAATTTTGCAACCGTATCCGAATCTGTAAAAAATGCGGCATCATTACCCAACACAGCCCGGTTGAATTCATTGCCGTGTGCCATGATGTAAACATTGGATGCCATGGCTTCCAATAGGGATGGATTGGTGCCTCCCACCGAGTGGCCATGGAAATAAAATTTGGAATAATAACGAAGGTTATTCAAGTCTTCCTGGTTGTATATCCCTCCAGTAAAACGTATTCGTTTATCGTTACCAAACCTATGAGCCAACATCTGCGCATATCCGGTTACCATGTTGCCCACCACCAACAAGGGTTCATTGGTAGTTGACTTTGCATACCCTTCCAATACCATCAAAATATTGTTCTCGGCCTCCATGCGGGCAATGAGAATAGTATACTTTCCAGGCTCAACGCCATATCCATTCAGAGACTTGGGGTTTGGATTCGCAAATGGTTCACAGCCATATGGGATGAAGGTGGAATCCTTACCATATGCATTCAGTAAATATTCCCGGATTTTTTCGTTGTCGGACACCATATGGTGCGAATACTTGGCTCCAAGCTTCTCAAACCACAACGCCAGTTTCTTCACCGTATCGCTCCACTTATCCCTTCTCCATTCCAAACCATCCATATTGGTTACCAACACCGACTTTCCAAACCGCATCAAAGGGAAAAACACGGAGGCAGTAGTGTAGCCCAAAACCAAAAGGATATCCACTTTCTCCTTCACCGCGTCCCGCATGCAGAGGAAATCATAGATGAAATTACCTGCAGTGCCTATGGTGTACTCGGGATTCCAAACGTGTTTGATCTTCACGCCTCTGAAAAAAGGTTCGGTATAAGGGTGATAGTGGGTATTGTAGACAATCACATCGTGACCTCTGGATGATAGGATCACTGAAAGGTATTCGGCACATTGCTCGAATCCTCCGTAATTATTGGGAATGCCCCTTGTACCTACAATCGCTATCTTCATAGTCAGCAACGAAAATAACCAAACCATCCCAATTGATGGGAATTTGGTTAAACAGAACAGGTTCAGTTTTCAACAATCCTAGGAGAAGGACTGCAAATCGTATAATCGTCGGTACAAGCCTCGTTTTTCCAGCAGCTGATCGTGGGTTCCACGCTCTTCTATCACTCCTTTGTTGAGTACAATTATTTCATTGGCGTGCTGGATAGTGGAAAGGCGGTGAGCGATCACCAAAGTGGTACGGTGCGCCATCAATTTAGTAAGCGCATCTTGTACCAACCGTTCCGACTCGGTATCCAAAGCGGATGTGGCTTCATCTAGTATAAGAATTGGAGGATTCTTTAGAACCGCGCGGGCGATGCTGATGCGCTGACGTTGTCCGCCTGAAAGCTTCCCTCCCCTGTCTCCGATGTTAGTGTCATAACCTTCGGGCATCTGCATGATGAAATCGTGGGCATTGGCAATCGTGGCCGCCTCAACTATCTGTTCCCTTGTTGAATGACGGCTTCCAAAGGATATATTGTTCGCGATGGTGTCGTTGAAAAGAATCGACTCTTGTGAAACAACACCAATCAGCGATCGAAGGGAATCGAGTTTGGCGTCTTTGATGTTTAAACCATCTATCGTGATCTTACCATGAACAGGGTCATAAAACCTCGGTAGCATGTCGGCTAATGTTGTTTTACCTGAACCGGATTGCCCAACCAAGGCAATGGTTTTACCTTTTGGGACGACCAAATCGATATCCGAAAGCACTTGCTCGTTGCGGGCTCCTTTGTAGGTGAATGAAACATTGCTGTAATGGATTTTATCTGTAAAACCATTCAATTCGGCTGCATCTTCGCGGTCTATGATATCATTTTCGGCGTCGAGGATGTTATTGATGCGCTCAGCCGAGGCGATACCCTTTTGAATATTATAAAATGCGTTGGTGAACGCTTTGGCCGGAGGAATGATTTGTGAAAAAACGGCAATGAAGGTAATGAACATCGCTGCTGAAAGGGACGCATCTGAAGAGAGCACCAGCTTGCCTCCGAAATACATGACCACCACCAACACGCAAGCGCCCATGAATTCGCTCAAAGGCGATGCCAAATCCACTTTACGGTACATACGAATGCTAGTGCGGGTGAAATTCTGGTTGGTGCCTTCAAACTTCTCTTGCACCTCTGTTTGCGCGTTGAATGCCTTGATGATACGAAGGCCGGATAGCGTCTCCTCCATGATAGAAAGTAGCGAACCCAGATGCTCCTTGGTTTTAGTGGAAGTGCGCTTCAGGCTTTTGCCGATCCTGGTTATCAAAAGCGCAGTTATTGGAAGGAGAATGAAAACAAAAAGCGTCAGTTGCGGACTGATCACAACCATGGTTACTAAAAACAAAGTGATAGTTAGCGGCTCACGGAAGGCGGCCTCCAAAGAACTCATTACCGACCATTCAATCTCTTGGGTATCGGATGTCATACGGGAAATGATATCGCCCTTGCGTTCGTCGGAGTAATAGGATAGCGGCAGATCCATTATTTTACGATGCATGTCGTTCCGTAAATCCTTCACTACCCCATTCCTTACAGGAGCAAGGAAAAACATGGCTAGATAACGGCACAGGTTTTTGAGAAAAAACATGACAACCACCAAGGTGCATATCAGCACCAAAGCGTAAAGCTTGCCCCTTTCGGGATCCACTATGATGCTGGTGAAATAGTAGTAGAAGCCATCCACTAAAGAATCTACTGAAAGCGTGATTTCGGGGGCTCCTTTCGCCAGTCTTTCAGCATAATCGCTATCGGATTTTAGAAATAGCAGATCAAGGAAAGGCGCCACCATGGTGAGCGAGAAGAGGTTGAAAACCACAGAAAAAATGTTGAGGGAAATGTTCAAAAGGGCGTATCCCCAATAGGGTTTTACCAGCCTAACAATACGTAAATAGGTTTTCACGAGGCAAATATACCATTTACAAGCCTTCAGTCCATTTGGAGCTCAACGAGCAGGGAAATATGTACCTTTGCAATATGGATTCTACACGTCAGCTAAAGTTCAGTAAACTTATCCAAAAGGAGATAGGCGACATCTTCCAGAAGGAAGGGAAGAACTTTTTAGGAAAATCCTTCATTACCGTTACTGCGGTGAAGGTAACTCCTGATTTGTCGATCGCAAGAATCTATGTGAGTACCTTCCACGAAAAAGGAGAGGATGTGTTGCTGAAACTGGAAACAAACAATAGAGAAATCAGGAAGAAGCTTGGAGAACGCATCCGAAACCAGGCGCGTGTGATACCAGAACTGGAGTTCTTTATCGACGACTCCTTGGACTACGCCGAGAAGATAGACAAGTTGATGAAAGGTTTGGTGATTCCGAAGGAAGACGGGGAGAAAGAGGAGTAGCATTGGCAGTAGGCGGTAGTCGGTGTTCAGTAACAGCAACAGTGGCAGTAGGCGGAAGCGGTGTTCAGTAACAGTAGCAGTAGCAGTCATTGATACTTCGTCAATTTTGAATCGTAAATCGTAAATCGTTTTCATGCAATACGATCCTATAAAACGTCATTTGGGTGAGATTTTTAATCGCACTCCGTTTCTGAGAAAAGTATTTTACGGCTTGTTGGACTTGCTGCTACTTCGGGCATGGCATGTGCATAGGGAGCTTAGGAAGTGGATGTCGACAGTCGAAAAGGATGCCAATGTATTGGATGCCGGGGCAGGATTTGGTCAGTACACTTATTGGCTGCATTCCAAAAACAAAAACCTCGACATCCTTTCGGTTGATGTTAAAGAGGAACAGGTGGCCGATTGCAACCGGTTTTTTGCCAACATCGGTGCCGATAAAGTAAAATTTGAGATCGCAGACCTTACGCAATTCCATCATGACAACCATTTCGACCTGATTTTGTCTGTGGATGTGATGGAACATATTTTGGAAGACGTACAGGTTTTCAAAAACTTCCACCGATCACTGCGGGATAAGGGCATGTTGGTGATCAGCACACCATCAGACCAAGGCGGAAGCGATGTGCATGGCGAAGGCGAATCATCCTTCATTGAGGAACACGTTCGCGATGGATACAACATCAAGGAAATCGAAGACAAGCTGCGCTCGGCAGGGTTTTCTCAAGTGCATGCACGGTATTCCTATGGCTCACCCGGAAAAATATCGTGGAGGATATCCATGAAATACCCTATCCTTTTCATGGGCAAGGTTCCAAAGGTGCTGGGATTGCTATTGCTGCCTTTTTATTACCTGATTGCCTACCCTTTCGCTTACGTTTTGAACATGCTCGACTGCCGCATGAATCATCCAACTGGCACCGGTTTGATTGTAACAGCGGTGAAGTAACAACTGCATGCGCGTATCACTTTTCATAGCGCTCCGATACCTGATCTCGCGCAGAAAAGGCAACGCCGCCAATATCATATCCATCATATCCATCATCGGAGTCACCGTAAGCACGGCGGGGCTAATCATAGTGCTTTCGGTTTTCAATGGCTTTTCAGGAATTGTCATGTCGCTCTACGACTCCTTCGACCCCGATATCCGCATCCGCGCAAGCGAAGGAAAAACATTCGTACTTGACCAACAGGACTCGACCAATATTTGGACAACCCAAGGCATATCCAAGGCCTCTTGTGTTTTGGAAGAAAATGCGTTGCTGAGAGCGGGAGAAAAACAAGTCATTGCCACAATCAAAGGCGTAGACGGTTCATTCTTCAACGTATCGGAGGTGAACTCCAAAGTAATCGATGGCGTTGCCGTGAAAGGCCGTGCCGACAGCTCTTTTGCTGTTTTTGGCGCAGGGTTAGCATACCATTTAGGGGTTACTCCGAGCTACCCCATGAATATGGTTACGGTGCATGTACCTAAAAAAGGGAAACCTGTATCATTGATGATGCCCGAAGAGGCCTTTAATACGGGAGTGATAAGACCCACGGCGGTTTTCTCTATTCAGCAGGAATTCGACGACAAGTACGCCATTGTGCCTATCGATTTCGCTCGAGAAGTAATCGGAGATGAGGTGGCGGTATCGGCTATTGAAATAAAGGTTAAGGAAGATGCGGATGTGGATCAGATACAATCTTCGCTGCAAACATCACTTGGACCCGCATACAAAGTGCAAACGCGCATCCAGCAACATGAATTCCTCTACAAGATCCTGAAATCTGAAAAATGGGCGGTGTATCTGATACTTTCATTCATACTCCTGATTGCCGTTTTCAACATAGCCGGTTCATTGAACATGCTCATCATCGAGAAGAAGCGCGACATATCGACCCTTGACAGCATCGGCGCAAGCCTGAAACAAATAAAAGGAATCTTCATGCTGGAAGGTGCACTGGCGACCATGGGCGGCGCCTTGATTGGCATGTTACTTGGCTTTCTGATTTGCTTTGCACAACAGGAATTCGGCATCATCAAACTGGCGGGTGGCGAGGGATATCTCGTCGAAAACTACCCGGTGGAAATGCAAGCCGTCGACTTTTTGAATGTACTGACGTTGGTGGTGGCAATTGGATTAATGGCAGCCTTCATCACAACCCGCAAAATCGCTCCAGGAGGTCCGGGCAAAACCGGAATGTAATCCATTTAGGCCTCAACGCCGTCGGAATACCGCTCCTGAATCATATCGAGAAGTGCGTGAATCTCCTGCGGATCGTAAGTGGTAACCAATTTTGTCCTGATTTCCTTGAAATTGTCGTAGCCCTTGAAATAGCTGGCATAGTGACGGCGCATTTCGTGAATGCCCGTAATTGGACCTTTCCACTCGATGGATCGCTCAAAGTGTTTGCGACACGTTGAAACGCGCATGGTATTATCGGGCAATGGCGCTTTGGTGCCAGTGCGTAAATAGTGTTTGATTTCGTTGAAGATCCAAGGATATCCGATGCTGGCTCGACCGATCATCAATCCATCCACTCCGTAGCGGTTCTTCATATCAAAAGCCTTCTCTGGCGAATCCACGTCACCATTTCCAAAAATGGGTATTTGTATGCGAGGATTGTCTTTAACCTTGCCGATGAGTGTCCAATCAGCAGGGCCTTTATATAACTGCGCCCGAGTTCTACCATGAATCGAAAGTGCTGCGATACCGATATCTTGTAAACGCTCTGCCACTTCTACAATATTCAACGAATCGTTATCCCACCCCAAACGCGTTTTTACGGTAACTGGTCGGTTGGCGATTTTCACAATTTCGGCTGTCATGGCCACCATCTTGGGAATGTCGCGAAGTAATCCCGCTCCCGCTCCACGGCAGGCAACGCCTTTAACCGGGCAGCCGTAATTGATATCGATCAGATCGGGATTGGCTTCATCCGCAATTTCAGCGGCTTCGCGCATGGATTCGATTTCGGAGCCATAGAGTTGAATGCCGATGGGGCGCTCATATTCGAATATGTCGAGCTTGCGTACGCTTTTCACTGCATCGCGGATCAATCCCTCAGAGGAGATGAACTCGGTGTACATCATATCGGCACCGTGGTCTTTGCAAACGGCACGGAAAGGCGGATCGCTGACGTCCTCCATGGGAGCCAACAGCAACGGGAATTCGCCTAATTCTATGTTTCCAATTTTAACCAAACTATTTCGCTGAAGCGTAATTTAGCGCAAAATTACCGAAATCATGCGACCGGGACTATTGGCCGAGCTGCCACTTTACAGAAAATTTCTTGTTGTGTCCTTTTTGGTTATGTTGGGATCCATCACATTCAGCATGTTGGCCTCACTTCTGATATCAGGAATTTGGGGATTGAGCGCCAGTGATTTGCTTGTTGCTGAAGGCGAAAAACACGTAGATGCCATGAAACTCTTGGTCTTGATAGGGACTGGATTTGGCTCGTTCACGATTCCCTCGCTACTGGGAGCGTTTTTACTGTTTAAATCGCCATTGGAAGAGTTAGGATTCAGAAAGCCCGAAGGTGGCGCCCCCTCCGCCATGTTCGCCTTGATAGCGCTCTTGTTTTCGCTTCCTCTGATCAACTTCATGGTAATGATGAATGAATTCATGGTACTACCTGAGAGCCTTAGTGGTGTTGAGCAATGGATGAAAGAGGCAGAGGAACAGATGCACAATATTACCGAGGCTATGCTATTGGCGAACAGCACCTCTGACCTTTTAACAAACCTTTTGGTTATTGCTGTAGTTCCAGCCATTGCAGAGGAGTTATTGTTTCGCGGATTAATTCAGAACCTTTTTGGCAAGCTCTCCAGCAATAAGCATTTAGCCATATGGATATCGGCTGCCCTATTCAGCGCCATCCATATGCAGTTCTATGGATTCCTTCCCAGAATGGTACTAGGTGCTGTTTTTGGATACATGCTGTTATGGTCGGGAAGCCTTTGGCTGCCCATATTAGCTCATTTCGCCAATAATGGAATAGCGGTTTTGCTGTCTTTTGTGAACCAATCCTCCACCAATCCGATTATTGATGAGAACGAAGTGGGTAAAGGATCGGGTGACTTATGGCTGGTGGCGCTTTCGGTTTTGATTGCAGGCTTTTGCATGTACCAGATCAAAAAGAGGGGTTTGCAGTCGGCAAGGTAAGGTCTATTTCACCGCTTTTTAAGCACCACTCCATCTGTATCGACCTGAATAGTAGCTGTATATCAAAGGTTTTCGTTTGAGGAAAAGCTGTTTTTCAATCGATTTCTTTGATAACTTTGCGCTCCTTTTAAATTGATTACAAACCCTTAACAACATATGGACAGTTTATTTTATTTAATTCCCGTTTTTGGTGTATTGGCATTGGCCTATACCTTTATCATGGGCTCTTGGGTATCCAAGCAAAGCGCAGGTAACGACCGCATGAAGGAAATCAGCGGACACATTGCCAATGGTGCTATGGCTTTTTTGAAAGCCGAGTACAAAATCCTGACCTATTTCGTAATCCTGGCCTCAATGCTGTTGGCTTGGTTGGGTAGCAGTCATGAGAACTCGCATTGGTCGATCGGCATCGCCTTCGTGGTGGGCGCGTTTTTCAGTGCCTTGGCGGGATATATCGGTATGCGTATAGCCACAAAGGCAAATGTACGCACGGCCGAAGCTGCCAGGACTTCCCTTTCAAAAGCCCTAAAGGTTTCCTTTGCCGGAGGTTCAGTGATGGGAATGGGAGTGGCTGGTTTGGCCGTTCTTGGTTTAGGTGGATTATTCCTGGTGATTGTGCATTTGCTTGCTCCAGGTGCGGCGGTAGCCAGCATCGAGATGGAACGAGCCATTGAAGTATTGACTGGTTTCTCACTAGGTGCTGAGTCGATCGCCTTATTTGCACGTGTTGGTGGTGGTATCTATACCAAAGCTGCCGACGTAGGTGCCGACTTGGTTGGTAAGGTTGAGGCGGGCATCCCTGAAGATGATCCACGCAACCCTGCCACCATCGCCGACAACGTAGGTGATAACGTAGGTGACGTTGCCGGTATGGGAGCCGACTTGTTCGGTTCTTACGTTGCTACGGTACTTGCCACGATGGTTCTTGGTCGTGAAACGACATCCACTGGCGACATGTTCGACGGGATGGCCCCCATGCTGTTGCCGATGCTTATAGCTGGTTTAGGAATCGTGTTCTCAATCATAGGCACTTGGTTTGTACGCATTAAAGATGGCGGTGAACTTTCCACCTCGGCTGTACAAAACGCTTTGAACCTGGGTAACTGGGGCAGTATCGTCTTCACAGCCATCGCATCCTACTTTGCCACTACCATGATCCTGCCAGCTAACATGGAGTTGCGTGGATTCGAATTTTCAAACATGGATGTGTTCTATTCAATAATAGTAGGTTTGGTTGTAGGTACCCTTATGAGCATCATTACCGAGTATTACACGGCCATGGGTCGTCGCCCGGTTAATTCCATCGTAAGGCAATCCTCTACCGGACACGCCACCAACATCATCGGTGGTTTGTCGGTTGGTATGGAGTCCACCCTGCTTCCTATCTTGGTTCTTGCCGCTGGTATTTATGGCTCTTACCACTTTGCAGGCCTTTACGGAGTTGCCATTGCAGCTGCAGGTATGATGGCTACAACAGCCATGCAATTGGCGATTGATGCATTTGGTCCGATTGCCGACAACGCAGGTGGTATTGCTGAAATGAGTGAACTGCCTGCAGAGGTTCGTGAAAAAACCGATATCCTCGATGCAGTTGGAAACACCACTGCTGCCACCGGAAAAGGTTTTGCGATTGCATCTGCAGCATTGACTGCGCTTGCGCTCTTCGCGGCGTTCGTAGGTATAGCTAAAATTGACGGCATCGACATCTACAATGCCGATGTGTTGGCAGGATTATTCGTTGGAGCCATGATACCGTTTGTGTTTTCTTCACTTGCCATTACGGCTGTTGGCCAAGCGGCCATGGCGATGGTTGAAGAAGTGCGTCGCCAATTCCGTGAAATTCCAGGCATCTTGGAAGGTACAGGCAAGCCACAATACGATCGTTGCGTTGCCATCAGCACCGAAGCTTCGATCAAGCGCATGCTGTTGCCCGGAGCCATTGCTTTGATTTCCCCAGTGCTGGTAGGATTCATCATGGGCCCTGAGGTATTGGGTGGTTTCCTTGCTGGAGCTACTGTTAGCGGCGTGTTGATGGGTATGTTCATGAACAACGCGGGAGGTGCTTGGGATAACGCCAAGAAGTCGTTTGAGAAAGGTGTTGAGATCAACGGCGAAGTATTCTACAAGAAATCCGAGCCTCACAAGGCTTCTGTAACGGGCGACACTGTAGGTGATCCTTTCAAGGATACCAGTGGTCCATCGATGAACATCTTGATCAAGTTGATGAGCATCGTATCCTTGGTTATCGCTCCGTCGTTAGCCAGCATGCATGCCGACACTATCCAGGAAAACCGCATGAAGAAAATCAGCACCATGATGGAAGCTTGTGTGGATGGTGGATGTTCTGCAGAGCAGTGTTCGCACATGATGATGGAAGGATGCGAAGGAATGAGTGCCGAAGATTGCCACAAAATGATGAAAGATTGCACAGGCATGGAAGGCAAAGAATGTTGCAAGATGATGGGATATGAAAAAGGTGGCGAATGCTGCGATAAAATGAAGGGTGGTGGTGCTGGCGAATGCGATCATCAAATGGCCTCTGACAGTTCCAATGCCGACACAACAGCCGTAAAGTGATGCTGTTAAATTCGTATCTTTGTAATACTATGATTCGTCAATGACGGATTGACATCTTGGAGAGATGTCAGAGTGGCCGATCGAGCACGCTTGGAAAGCGTGTGTACCGCAAGGTACCGAGGGTTCGAATCCCTCTCTCTCCGCTGAATAAATCAAATCATGTCCCGCCTTGGCGGGACTTTTTGTTTTCTGGAAAGTCCCGAAAGCTTGCATTCAGGGGCTTGAAAGAAAATAAAAACCAGCGCAGCGAATGATTTGATTTTGACTTCCGGAGATCAGGGGATCATGAGCGAAGCGAATAATCCCTCTCTCTCCGCGAAGTACCAGAGTAAATGCCTCGACTAAAGTCGGGGCATTTTTCATTTGCAGATGAGCCAAGCTTGCTTGAGCGAAATCGAGCAAATGAAAAATGTAGGTGGCGAAGCCACCGAGGCATTTACACGGCACTTCGCAGGCCTCCACTTCAGGGCTCACCGGGAAGCAAAGCACCGAAGTAGAAAATGCTACGCATTTACACTTCGGTGCTGGTTGTAGAAAATGCTACGCATTTACACTTCGGCATAAGAAAAGCATACAGAGGGCAACTCGCATTTATACTTTGACGATGATGAAGTATTTACAAGGGTCTTCACAAGTAAATCCTGCTCATTTGAATTTGTCCGATTGTATTGATAATTTAGCTTTGTACAAAATTCAAACATCCATGAGACTGAAAATCTACCAACTGTTAGTATTTGCAATTTTGATTTCCCCATTACGAGGCCAAAGTCAGCAGACAGCGTTCAGTATGCTAATAAACGGCAGCACGGAAATTCGTGCAGTTTGTGAGAATATGGATGGAAACTATGTTGCTACAGGGTATACATTCAGCGGTAATCAAGCTAATGCCACCATTATGGAGATTTCACCAACAGGAGATATACTTCAGCAAAATGTTTTCGGTAGCACCGCAACTGAACTTCCATATGCCGTTGTTCAGGCATCAGCGGGATACTACCTAGTTACTGGTTCCATGTATGACAACTTCAATGATTATGATTGGTTCGTTGCCAAACTAGATTCGGCTTTACAGATTGTATGGTTCAAGCGGATGGGAGCTGTATCGGGTAACGATTACTCTAACAGTTGCTTTGAAGTATCGCCTGATCATTTCGTAGTCACAGGGACTGTAGGATTATTGGGCAGCGCCAAACCTTCAGTGGTCCTAATTGATTCCTCTGGTTCGGTTTTGCAGCAAGGATATTTGAACACCAATCAATTTGCCAGCCCAAATTACAGGGGTCGATACCTAGGAAATGGTGAAGTCGCCTTTGCCAATTTAGCCACTGCCATAGCGGTATTGGACACATCAGGCAACCTAGTCAAACAATCGTCATTCAATGTGGCCACCTACACCAGGGACATCCGTTTGGCCCCTAATGGCTCCTATGCCATATGCGGTGTTGCTGGATTCGGTGGTCCACAAGGTTCCAGCATAGCCTTTGCCATTACAGATTCCACCCTGTCCAACACTTTGTTACTCAAAAAATTCAATCAAAACGGATTAGATTTGAGTGTAGTTTCCATGGAAGCGGAAACAGGGGGAAACTATGTTCTGGCTGTGAATGCAACTGGATTATCATCTGGTAATACGGCACCAGTATTAATCAAGATTGACAGTTTAGGAAATTTAATTTCAGCCAAATCATATTTGCCTCTTGGATTTCAAAATGTGATGATACAAAGCATGATCAAGTCTTCCGATGGAAGTTATTTGATTGTGGGAGGGAGTGGAACTACAGGATTCATTGCCAAGGTCGATTCTGCTAACAGTTGCTTCTTTTCTCCTCTTTCGTTAGCAACCAACACACTTGTCAATCTGCCAGCCACACCTCACTCAACTGTATCTGGAACAATTAACATCATCAATCCTCAGGTAAATTCCATTGCTACCGGCACCCAGAGCCCGAACTATTTATGCAACCCAAGCTCCATAGAAGAGGCGGATGAAACCATGAATAATGTTATCATTTATCCTACACTTACGGATGATTGGTTACATGTTACGTTAAAGAACACAGATGCTCGAGCATTCCAAATGGAAGTTTTTCAAAACACCGGCAAGCTGGTCATGACCAAAATCATCTACCCGCCGACAGATGTAGACATTTCTGAATTGGCTCACGGAATTTATTTCTGTCGTTTCAAGGATTTTACTCATGAGCTTTCGTCTAGCGCGCGGTTCTTGAAGGTGAAATAGTGATTTGAGCTCATCGCTGTAACCATCGAAAAGACTCTGCGCGAGATTAAATAGATTGGCTGAATCCCAATAAAAACGAGGTGTGATCCCTTTGCAGTTATTGCAAGAATGCTTGTTGGATAAAATCTCTTGAAAAGTTATTTGAACTCGAGCAAAGGCGAAATACTTTAGCCTCTCCTAACACAAGCATTTATCGCACAAAAACAACCTCTTCCTTCGGTACCCTGTATCGTGGCCCCCAGATGCCGGCTTCTGTTCCCATTCCTACGGAAACAATCATATTGATTTCGGCTCCACGAGGCAAGTTCAATGCCTTTTTAACACGCTTTTCGTCAAATCCCTCCATGGGGCATGTATGGTATCCCTCTGCCGCAACGGATAACATGAATGTTTGAGCTGCTAACGCACAAGATTTATGTACGGTTACTCGGATATTGGCACTACCGCCTGCTCGATAAAATGGTTTACTGAGTCCCATGAAAAAACTGATTGTTCGTCTCAATAAAGTCATGAATCCAAAAGGATCATTGGCATATAGAAGCGGCATGACCTTTCCATAATAATCCAAACCTTTCTGTTGCCCTTTATCAGGACTTCCGTTTATCGACTCAGAAAACTTGTTGTAATTCCATTTAGCCCGCTCCTTCCACTTATCCTTCCTGGTTACGAATACAACCATGGCCTTTGCAGTTTTAGCTGCTTGTTGATTGAGACAAAGCGGTACCATTTTCTCAAGTTCAGCCTTGGACTTGATCCAATAAAATTCCCACAGCTGCATGTTGCTGCTATTGGGGGATAGAATGGCACGTTCCAAGCTTTTTTCAATTACTTGATCAGGAACATTGATGTCGGAATCGAACTTTCGATTGGACCGTCTAAAGTTTACGATTTCTTGAAATGCATTGGAATACATAGGGCCGCATATTTAAGCTTGTCTAAATCTAACAAACATCAATTGAACAAAGTTAAATCGGAAAAGCAATAAAAAGATTTGACCGCCACCCTTGGAGTTGTAGCTCAATTCATAGGAGAAAAGAAACCAATTGCTTACATTATCTCTCCGGCAATTGAAACTCCCATCAGCTTTTTAACTTCAGAGGTCTTCAATTTGCGACCAAGCAATATCATCAATTTCGTCATCGCCGATTCAACAGTGATATCCCCACATCCAACCACCCCCAACTGCTCGAGTCCCTTGCTTGTTGCATAAACACCCTGCTCTACCATACCACCTCGGCATTGGGTTACGCTAACAATGATTAATCCGTGTCTAGCTGCAAGCTCCAACTCCTCCAAAAACCAATCTGCGGTGGGTGCATTGCCGTTTCCGTACGTTTCAATGATAACGGCTTTCAGGCCTTCACATCGCATTTGGCTGGCGAACCATTGGCGCGTCATGCCAGGAAACAAACGGACAACTCCGATAGATGAATCAAGTTGTAAATGTGTTTTGAGTTTCCCTTTGATCGGCTTACGGATCAGGTGATGATTGAACCTGATATGTACACCGGCCTCTGCCAAGGGTGGATAATTAACAGATGCGAACGCCTCAAACTTGGATGCATTAACCTTCGTGACACGATTACCACGGAACAACAGGTAATCGAAATACACACACACTTCAGGCACGGATGGCTTTCCTTTTTCAGTATGAGCGGCAATTTCAATGGCAGTAATTAGATTCTCTCGGGCATCTGTTCGCACCTCGCGCACTGGCAACATGGCACCGGTGATGACGACTGGTTTCGACAAATTCTCCAACATGAAACTTAATGCTGATGCCGAGTAGGCCATGGTGTCCGTGCCGTGTAAAATCACAAAGCCCGTGTATTTATCGTAGTTCTTTTTGATGATTTCCGCCATCCGAATCCAATGCTCCGAAACCATGTTGGAGGAATCGATTACGGGGTTGAACGAAACCACATCAATTTTATAATTGAACTTTCCAATCTCCGGAACCTCATCGCTAATCTGCTGGAAATCCACAGGCTTCAATGTGCCCGTTTTGTGATCGCGAACCATACCTATGGTGCCACCCGTGTAAATCAGTAAAACGCTGGCGCGGGAGCGACTTTTGCTTTTTGGTATTGGCATATTTGGAAAGTATTGTTAAGATTATTAGGTGGGTTTATGATTAGTTTTTGGCAAACTGCGGTACAAAGTAAATCATTTTGGTGTTGCCATCAGCAGCAGAGTCTTTATAGCGTTCCTAGTTAGGATATAAAACGCTTTTTTGACAAAAAATGCAAGCACAAACTCAAAAATTACTTGGGTGTGCGCCATAATTCTGGGGCCTCTGGCCCCGCCCCTGCTCAAATTTATTTGCAATATCAAATATCTGCAAATTGCACGAGCCACTTAAACGTTTAAATTGATTCAATAAAATATACCTAATTCAAAACATATTGAACTTTAGAATCGGGGCCTCCGGCCCCGCCCCTGCTCAAATTTATTTGCAATATCAAACACCAGCAAATTAGATATGCATATTAAACGTTTAAGTGAATTCAATAACCTAAGTTAATCTGAAATAAAATGGATTTCAAACAACACAGGTGCTTCAGCTGCTCAGGACGAGTAAAAGAAGTTCCAATGCTTTTCCTTTAATCAAATTAAACGTTATAGTGTATGCAGAAACTTGCAGATAAGCGTTAAGAAAAATATTTTCGCCATGGGGTAAACCATTCGACCAGGCTCAGGGCAAGTAAGCTCAGGTCGCCCAGGCTCAGTGCAAGTGGCTTTAGTCGCCCGATTTCCAAACTCTATTAATTGTAAAAGTTTACATAAAAATTTGAGTTGTCGCATTTTCAAATATAATTTCGCTGCGGGGGCCTTCGTCCGATAGCTTTCGTAAAGGCTGAGGGCGAGCGAAGGAAAATCCCCGAATTTCAGTTCAATAAAATAGCCTCACTTAAAAACCCTCTGACAACATACTGATCGGCAATTTTAATTTTTCAATAAAACACAACCTGCTTAAATGACTGTCCACAAACGCTCCAACTACGAACGGATGATCGCCTTAGCGGAGCAGGTCTTTGATGTGCGAAACGACCCCGACCAGCTGGATGTGGACCAGGATGTGCTTTATAAGTTGGAGTCCTTGCATCCAGCTTCGGTATCGGAAGAAGACAACGGTGAGGGACCTGTAGCATGGGTGTTGCTCATACCAACCACTTGTGCGTTGATGGAAGCATTTATAAAAGGCGACATTTCGGAGCGGGAGCTATTTTTACGAACGGAGCAAGGCCTTCCGTACGATGCGCTTTACTTATGCTCCGCCTTGGTTCTGGATGAGTTCCGCAAAAGCGGCATCGCTAGTCGGCTAACCCGCGCAGCCATCCAATCCTTTGCCAAGGACCATCCAATAAATAAACTGTTCGTTTGGCCCTTTTCGAAAGAAGGATTGGAACTGGCGCAAAAACTTTCTGAGGAAGCCGGCATTCCAATCGAGGTCAAGAAATAAAAAGCAGGAAGAGATCCGATTTTGGCTCTAGAGGTGAAACAATCGAGCAGCATTGGCCGAAGTTACACACGCCACTTCTTCCACTGAAATCGATTTTAACTCGGCTACTTTTTCAGCCACCAGTCGCAAGTAAGCGGGATCGTTTCGCTTGCCGCGATGCGGTGTGGGGGCCAAATAGGGGCCATCGGTCTCTAAAATCAAATGTTCAACTGGTATGTCGGTAACAATGTCTGCCAACGAGGCCTTTTTAAACGTGACCACCCCTCCTATTCCGAGCATGAAACCCAAACGGATGGCTTCATTTGCCTGCTCGATGTTACCAGAGAAGCAATGGAATACGCCTTTCACTTTCCCTTCACCGTAGCTAAGCAGTAATTCCAACAGTTCGGCTGTAGACTCACGACTGTGAATGGATATAGGCAGTTGATGTTGTTCTGCCCATTCGAGCTGCATAAGAAAAGCTTGCTCCTGCTGCTTACGAAAGGTGAGATCCCAATAAAAATCAAGTCCGATTTCACCTATTGCAACCACACGATTCAGATTGTTTTCCAAAATGAATTTAAGTTTTGTCAACTGCTCTTGATAATCCTCCTTCACATAGCATGGGTGCAAGCCCACCATCGGATAACACATTTCTGGATGCTCGTCCACCAATTTGAACATCCCTTCTACGGAAGTCAAGTCGATATTGGGGAGTAACATCCTAGAAACGCCCGTGTCTTGGGCATCTGCAATCAATTGATCCAATTCAAGAGAGAATTCCTCGGCATATAGGTGGATATGGGTGTCGGTGAGGTGCAAAATGGCGATAATTAATGCCGCTAATTTACTGCCAATATTGGATTTAGTGGATTATTCATGGATGAAGAAAAACAGGAAAGCGGATATGGAGAATAACCGCTGATAAGCACGGATTTGATTGGAGTAGAAAAACAGATTCGGGTGAACTTATTAATTGAACCTCGCCACAGGCGAGGACCACGAATTAATCATGCGGCCCGAAGGGATTATTTAATTGGTCGGTATTGCAATAAAAAGCCTCCAGCTTCGCTTTGCTTTCATTTCGGAAGCCTTTTGCAAGCAAGCTTGCAAAAGGCTTCCAATAATGAAAAATCCCGACGTTTGTCGGGATGCTTTTTCTCATACTGGCGGACCCGAAGGGATTCGAACCCCCAACCAACAGAACCGGAATCTGTCATTCTATCCAGTTGAACTACGGGTCCAATAACAGACTACAAAAGTAGTTAATTTTTGAGTCTGATAGGTGTGTAGAAATCAACCGAATAGGTTGGCTAAAGGATTAACGAACCAATGACACTTTGCCCGTTTTAACAATGGTGCGGCCATCAAAATCCTTACAACTCAAACGCCAAACATAGGCGTCCATCTGAGCATCAGAACGCGTTTCAGCATACTTACCATCCCAGCCATTCAGCGGCATTTTGATTTGCTTTATTCCAAAAAGACCCAATACGAACTCTTTGCGTTACAAAAGCCAAAATGTACAAACATGAACAGCCAAGTAAAGGGATTGCTTACAAAAGTATTTAGTTACCTCACCAAAACCACCGTCCCTGAACGAGTCACGGTTTTTGAATCATGATCCTTGAATTTGATTTGCCATGAATAAGCCCCTGTGGGCTCTTCAAGACTTCTCTTAAAATCGAAACCATCCCAACCTCTGCTTGGATTGTCGGTTGAAAAAGCCAATTGTCCCCAGCGGTTATATATTTTCATCAAATAACCAACTGGTTCTATTCCCATGGTAATCGGAAGAAATATATCATTAATCCCATCACCATTCGGCGTAAAGGAATTGGCTATGTAAAATGTCAGCATAGGCAAAACGGCCAACTCTTGGCTCGATGTATCCTTACAACCAAGATTGGATGTAGCTACCAAGGATACCACATATGTGCCCGTATCAGGATAAATGAACGTTGGATTTTCAATAGTTGAAATTGAATTTGCCATATCGCCGAAACTCCACAACCATTGATCTGATCCCGTAGACAAGTTCAAGAACCATACTTCGGGATTTTCCATATCGGGCTTGGATGGAGTAAAGGAAAAATCAGCTTGGGGAGCAGACCATGCATCTATAAGCAAAGGCGAAGCCGATGTTGAAGTACATCCATCCGAGTTGGTAACTGTTAAATTAACTGCAAAAACACCATCTTGAAAGCAATGTGTAGGATTTTGATTTTGCGAAAAGCTTCCATCGCCAAAATCCCACATCCAACTCGATATTGCTATAGGTTGCGGCGCCACTGTAAGGTCTGTGAAATCCACGCAAAGTGGCTCACAACCTGCAAAATTGTTGGCATCAATTTCAACCAACACCTCAGGTGAAACAGCAAAAGAAGTTGAAGCGGTAGCAGTGCATCCATTTTGATCGGTAACCTTCACAGAATAAGCAGCACCAGATGAAGGTGAAAGATATTGAGCAGAACCGGATAACCCTCCAGGATTCCATTCATAGGAATAAGCCGGTGTTCCACCGCTGGCCAAGGCACCCAATGTTACCTGTCCACCTTTGCATACCACAGCAGGAGAAGCAGATGCGTTCACCGTTAACAATGGAGGCTCTGTGATGTTTGCTGTTGCGTTTACCGGACATCCGCCGGAAGGCGTAACTGTTACAGAGTACGTCCCAGGCGAAAGGTTATCGATTAATGCACCTGTGCCAATGGAAGGAGACCACGAATAACCATAAGGTCCCGTGCCGTTTGTTACCACAGCTACCGAACCATCGTCAGCACCATTGCAACTGACTTGCGTGGTGTTGAGCAAAACGCTTTCGATAGTTATTGGAATAGTAATAGAAACAGGTGCAGAACAGGAGTTGCTTGCAATCAAAGTGACATTGTAAGTACCAGGTGAAGCGTAGGTATGCGTTGGATTTTGAAGTGAAGAAGTATTTGCCGTACCAGATGTAGGTTCACCGAAATTCCATTGGTAAGCCGAAGCACACGCTCCAGTAAGATCACTAAATGAAACCGTATTTTGCGCGCCACATGTGAACGAAAAATCCGCATTCAACTGTGGTGCCTCACCAATGAAAATATCATCCAATGCCATACCGTCATAGGCATTGCACGATGTTCCTGATCCAAAAAGAAAACGGAAACGTACATTTGATTGACGAGCCAAATTCGGCATGCAATGCGTAGCCGTAACCCATCCATTGCTACCGAAACCTCCTGTACAGGATCCCGCCGTAGATCCCACCCTACCCGACCAACCATGCCTAACCGAGATGGAATTGAGCCATGCGATATTACCGTAGTTGTACCAGTTCTGATTCAGACAATCTACCGGGTCGTTAACAGATCCAACGTTAGCCCATGTGGTTCCGTTCAATGAATACTGCAACACCATACCGTCCCACTGCCGCTCACACTCCCAGAATATCTTGAAACTGATCCATGGGTGGTCAAGCGACGAAAAATCAAAACAAGGACTCAACAGGTAGCATTGTGCAGAGGATAAATAACCCGATCCTGTAAGGCCTCCCACACACCACGCTTTTACACCACTTCCCGCAGTATTGATCGTAGAACGAGCCGGAGTACCCCAGACCCAATTATCGACACCCGACACCACGCCTGAGGTCCAAGCAGGTCCGCCCTCAAATCCTTCGTTGTAAGGAAAGGTTGAAATCACGTTGGCACATTGAGCTGCTGCTGAGTTGGCAACTGATGCGAGCAGAGAAAACACAATAGATAGCATCCGGAAAAATCCACCAATTCGATTGTGTCGAATTGAATATGACCCAGGCACGTGTGAGCACGAATTAGAAACAAACATCTGGCTGTGCAACTTAGGTTTATTACTCATTAAACATATCATGAGCTTTGCGAACGACAGCATCCACATCAATTTCAGTCATGCACTTGAAATGCACCTTCGGACAAGTATCATATCCGATCTTAGAACAAGGTCGGCATCCCAAACCTTCAACTTCAAACACATGACTTCCCTTGGATGCTGAAGGCAAATAAGGTGTCATGCCGAATGCAGGCACGGTGTTACCCCAGAGTGATACAATCCGTTTTCGGAAAGCGGCAGCGATATGCATCAATCCGGTGTCATGCGTTATGACTACCCGTGCGTCGTGCACCAAAGAAGCCGATTGGTTCAGATTGAATTTTCCGCAAGCATTGAAAACCATGGATTCGTTACCCTTAACGATGACTTCCCCGTTTTGGAAATCATCTTTACCGCCTAACAAAACGATGGGGAGTTTTAGCTTTGATGCCATGTCATTTAGTCGAACCGCTGGCATGCGCTTGGTGGCATGTTGCGCACCAATCACCATCGCTATGTAACCCCTTCGATATGGTTCAGGCAAAATATTCAAATCAATACGGTCTGATTCCGGGATGAAGTAATCCAAACCCTCGCCATCATTCTTCACACCTAGTCCAGCAACGGTTTTAAAATAGCGGTCTACGATATGGATATCCGGCATCCTATTCCACTTCAAATTCACCAAAAGCCATTTTTCGATGTTCAATTTAGGGAATGCAGCGTTTGGAACACCAAGACCCATTCGGAAACGTGAACTTCGTATGTTGTGATGCAAATCAACAACGAAATCAAACCGCTCGGATTTTAGGCGACTCAAAGTCTCATTAACATCATCATCTAACAAATGTACCTTGTGGATATAAGGGTTGGATTTGAGAATGCCCGCAAAAGCTGTTTTGGTAAGATAATGAACTTCGGCTCCTGGCAATTGCTTGGATACACACCGAACCACTGGCGTAGTCAAAACTATGTCGCCAATGGAGCTGAACCGAATGAATAGCAGCTTTTTCAATCCTTGATTATATGTTACGCAAAGGTATGGTTTTGAATCATCCCTTAAAACCACCCTACCTTGTCTGATATTGCTTAAAATTGCAATAGAAAACCATGAAATTGAAAACAATCCTGATTATACTCGCCTGTTTGGTTGGATTGTGGCTGATCACAGCGACCGTCATGCCGTCCAAATCTGTAATCGCCCGAAAAACAGAGATAAATGCTCCTGCTGACACTATTTTCAAAGAAATAAACACCATTCAAAACTGGAAAAAATGGTCTTATTGGGAAAAAGCCGACCCCAAAATGGTCTCCAATTACAGCGGTCCCGAATCTGGCATTGGTGCCACACATGCATGGAAAAGCGAAAAAATGGGAAATGGTAAACTCACCATCATCGAAAGCAACTACCCCAAGAACATGATATACGAACTTGTTTTCGAAGGCATGAGCCCATACCAAGGCTCAATATCCATTGATGGAAAAGCACAAAAACTTGTGGTTACGATGGAAATGCGCATGAATCTGCCATTTTTTTTTCGGCCATTGGGCTTGATGTCTGAGTGGATGATTGGTCCGGATTTCGAGTCATCCCTCAAAGGTCTTAAACAACTCTGCGAATCAAAATGATATTGAATAAAGCAAATACCCCTGCTCTATGAAACTAAGCATCGTCTTAACCGCCACCCTATTGGCTATTGGCAACTACCAACCTGTACTGGCCCAAGACCCTTCTCACAGCCGCGTTCGGATATACACTGGTGAGCAAGGACTACGCAAATTATCGCAACTAGGAATTGAAACAGACCATGGTGACATCAGACGGAATGTTTGGTTAACCACCGACCTTGACACGTCCGAGATTCGCAAGGTGCGCGAAGCTGGATTCAAATATGATATTCAAATTGCGGATGTCAAAAAGCATTATCGTGAGCAAGCCATGTCTTCACACGAACATAGTCGTATCTCGTCGGCTCCCAACGGTTGCCAAGCCACGAACGCACCTACATACCAAGTGCCTTCGAATTTCTCTTTGGGATCCTATGCTGGGTATTTCACTTATCAAGAGATGCTCGACAATTTGGATCAGATGGCCAATCTATATCCGAACCTGATTAGCATCAAAGCACCGTTGCCTGGAGGCACTACCATTGAAGGCCGCCCAATTTACCTGGTTAAAATATCCGACAACCCGAATGTGGATGAAAGCGAACCCGAAATGCTTTACACTGCCGTTCACCATGCACGCGAACCAGGCGGTATGTCGCAACTTATTTTCTATATGTGGTATTTGCTCGAGAACCAGGCAACCAATTCCGAAGTAGCCGCCATCATTGCAAACACGGAACTGTATTTCATGCCATGTCTGAATCCAGACGGTTATTTGTTCAATGAGGCCAACGACCCACAAGGCGGAGGTCTATGGAGGAAAAACCGCCGAGACAACCAAGACGGGTCTTTCGGTGTTGACTTGAACCGAAACTACGGCTATAATTGGGGATATGATGACAGTGGATCGTCGCCCGACGGATTCAGTGAAACACATCGTGGAAATTCACCATTCTCAGAGCCCGAGACTCAATTAATCCGCGATTTCGTGAACAGTCGCCAGTTCAAAATCGCGCTCAACTACCATACCTTTGGCAATCTGCTGATTTATCCTTGGGGGTACGACTACTCCATTTATACACCCGACTCGGCTTTGTATGCAGATTATGGCAACATTTTGACCACCTACAATAGTTATTCGTTCGGTACCGCCGACCAAACGGTTGGGTATATCGTAAATGGCAGCTCCGACGATTGGATGTATGGCGAACAAGCCACCAAACCAAAGATTTTCGCTATGACTCCCGAATGCGGCGATGCATCGTTTGGATTTTGGCCTCCTGCAAATGAGATCATTCCGCTTTGCATAAACACCATGTACCAAAACTTGACTGCGGCACTACTCACAGGCAAATATGCGTCAGTGAAAGAAAAGAGTCCAGAGCTTATTTCAACTGGCGGAGGATACATCAAGTTTGAAGTGAAACAACTGGGCTTGGATACAACCGGCTCCTATACCATCACCTTATCAGGTATCACACCCAATGTGTTTCAAACCGGAACACTTGTAACCGTTTCGGGCCTGTCGCCTCTGCAAAGCGTTTTAGACTCCATTTCATTCGCATTGGTCTCTCCAATGACCAATGGAGCTGAAATAAAATTCGCTTTATCTATCAACAATGGCGCATACACGCGAACCGACACCATCGTAAAGTATTTTGGAAACTCAACCATACTGTTCGCATCCGATGGCAATAGCAATACCGGTTTCAATGGAAACCAATGGGGCATTTCAACATCGGTTTTCTATTCACCCAATGCCTCCATCACCGACTCCCCCATCGGAAACTACAACTCCAATGATTACAAAACAATCCGAACCACCACTCCGGTGAATCTGGCCAACGCTGTTAAGGCAAAACTCACCTTCTATGCGAAGTGGGCTTTGGAGGCCAACTACGATTATGTGCAGGTGCAAGCTTCCATAGACAACGGAGCAACTTGGTCATCGCTATGCGGCAACTACACAGTGGAAGGAGGGAATTTCCAAGTGCCTGGCGAACCTTTGTACGAAGGATTTCAAACATCCTGGGTGCAAGAGGAGATTTCTTTGGATGATTATATCGGATACAACGTGCTTGTCCGCTTTGTTTTAGTGAGTGATGGCTTCTTGGAATATGATGGCTTTTACTTCGACGATCTATCCATCACCAAAGTGCTGCCCGGAACAAACGCCATTCAAGAGACCGGATTAGAGTCAACCGCTCCAACACTGATGCCCAATCCTGCTAGCACTTACAGCTACGCAACCTTCCCACCTCAAATAAATCCAACAACATTGGAAATTTCAGATTTGACAGGCAGGATTGTGATCACCCTTCCTGTTCAAGATCGAATGACATCGATGCGGATTGAAACATCGAATTGGAAAAGCGGTGTGTATTTCGTCCGATTGAAAGACCAATATAACCGAAGCAAAACGGCTAAGTTGGTTGTTTACTGACGTGTTGACTGCTCCGGTATAGAGAGGTGAGTCAAACGATGCAGCAGATAAACCTGAGAACCCAACAACAAAAGTGCTCCAGCTTGGTGAATTACACCAAGCGTAAGAGGCACTTTATGCAGTAGCGTAAAAATTCCCAATACAAATTGAAGCACTACCAACACGGTAACTGCCCATATCGCATGTTGCTGTCCAGCTAAAAGCGGTGATTGGCCATTGCGATGGTTTTTCCACATAAAGAATGCTTGGAATAACACACCAAAGAAAACCAGATAAGCAAGGTTGCGATGCACAAATTGTACACCCGACATGTTATCGATGAGACCATGCCATCCCATGGTGTATACTGCGTAATGAACTGAATCTGGGATGAACTTATCGCCCATCAGTGGCCAGGTGTTGTAAATGAGACCCGCTTTCAAACCAGCAACAAATGCACCGAAAACTATCTGAATGAAGGTTATGACCAACACCCATTTGGCCAGTGTAAGCAACTTGCTTTGCCATCCAAGTGGACGAACCTTTTCGGTGTTAATCAAATCCATCGCAAACCAAAGTGTAAAGCAAAAAGTGATAAAGGCCGTGCAAAGGTGCAATGCCAAGCGAAAATGACTAACACTAGGTTCATCAACCAAACCACTTGCAACCATATACCAACCAATGAATCCCTGCAACCCACCAAGCAGGAACAGCAAAAGGCATTTATACAACAAAGAGCCTTGTATCTTTTTCCGAATCACAAACCACAAAAACGGAATTACGAACACCAAGCCTATTAAACGACCTAGCAAACGGTGAATATACTCCCACCAATATATGCCTTTGAAATCAGACAGCTCGAAATGAGCGTTTATCTGTTGATACTGCGGTGTTTGTTTATACAACTCAAATTCATGCTGCCAATCGGACTCATTCATTGGAGGAAGAGTACCTGTTACCACATCCCACTTGGTAATGGAGAGTCCAGAACCGGTAAGTCGTGTGATACCTCCTACCACAACCATGGTAAAAATCAAAAAACACCCGGTGAGTAACCAGAGGACGATGGAGGAACGATCAGGTATAGTAAGCATGAAACGAGTTACTAATTAGTACAAGTTATTACTTGTCACCCTTCGAAGGGCTCAGGATGGCGCTTGTCACTTATTCTTACCACAAGTTGTGCAGTTAGCCTGCTTCGTTGTTCAAGTAAGACTTCCTTGCCATGTGTAAGGGATTCGATAGTGGAAGAATAGTAGTGTCTAACTGTGTACAATTGTAGGCCTTCGTTATATAATATTTTGAAACGTGATTTTAAGGTTTCCAATAGGTCGGGAACTTTTCGGCTATCGTTATCGATACAAACAGAGAAACTGATGGCCGAGTTTTGCATGAGGTTGATTTTTACATTCTCCTGAGCAAAAAGCGAGAAAATGGTGCTGAGATGGTCTTCGGCGATGAAAGAGAAATCCTTTGCCGAAATGCTCACCAGCATTTGATTGTCTTTGAAGATATAAGAGGGCACCAACGGCTTGGTTTGGTAATCCTTGCCAATTACAGTGCCCGATAATTTAGGATCCACAAAGGATTTAACATGCAACGGAATACCCTTGTTTTCCAAAGGTTTTATGGTTTTGGGGTGGATTACAGAGGCACCAAAATAAGCCAACTCAATGGCGTCATGATAGCTCATGCTTTCCAATTTCTGGGCATTGGGGAAATGTTTGGGATCGGCATTCAATACGCCAGGCACATCCTTCCAAATATAAACCGACTTGGCATCCAAGCAATAAGCCAATATGGATGCGGTGTAGTCGGAGCCTTCTCGGCCTAAGGTGGTAGTGTAGTTTTCGGATGTGCAGCCGATGAACCCCTGGGTAATGACACCAGTTTGGCCGGCGGCGAACATGCCTTTGACCTGAGCGGTAGTCTTACTTACCGTCTCCTCCCATTGTACACGACCCTCGCGATAATGGTTGTCTGTCCGGATCAGATCGCGCGCATCCGCGAAAGCGAAACGCAAGCCTTGCGATTGCAAATACTCGTGAACGATGATGGTGGACAACAGCTCACCCGATGAAACAACCTGGTCATAAATGAAGTCATAACCTTTTGAAATATCATCATCCAGACACCATTCTACCTCCACAAAAACATTGTTCATCCGGTCGAAAACGGGATTGGACTTATCGACAAACAACTCTGCTGCGATTTTATTATGAAAATCCCGAACCTCTTGTAAATACTGCTTGGCAGTAGGGATATCGTTTGCTGAAAACCTTGCTTGAACCACGAGCTCCAATGCGTTGGTGGTTTTACCCATTGCAGATACAACCACTACCAGTTGATTGCCCTCGTAGCCTCGGATGATGTTACACACATTGCGAACCGCATCCGCATCCTTTACTGAAGCGCCACCAAACTTGAAAACAATCATTTTGTTAGGTCTATAAGCTGATGTGCGTTCAATTTGCAATTGATCCATTCGCCATCGAAATCACATTTATAACGCTTGTAAAAACGGATGGCTGGTTCGTTCCAATCCAACACCTGCCAATGCATCTGTTTTGCATTCAGAGAAACCGCATCCTGCATCACTGCCTTGAATAACTTGGCCCCTATACCTTGTCCGCGCATGTCCTCGGTAACCACGATATCATCCAAATAAACGCCCTTGCCTTTCCATGTGCTGTACTTGATAAAATATATCGCCATGCCAACCACTTTGCCATCCAATTCAGCCACTAACAACCGATATGCCGGTTCAGATCCAAAACCATCCCGCAACATGTCTTCTTCGGTATTGGTTACTTCCAATGGTGCCTTTTCATAGAGCGCTAACTCCCGAATCAATCCCAATACAGCTGTAACATCGGTTGGCGTTCCCTTTCTTACGATACATTCCATGTGACAAATTTACCAATAAACAACGGATCATATTAGGCTCCTATCTAATTGATTAACTGTTAAATAACATACTGCACAAACCTGATAAGTCAGGTTTGCGTTAACTTAGCGGCATGCAGCTATTCAATCGCATAATTGGGGATAAAGGACCCATTTTGGTAATTCTTCACGGATTGTTTGGCTCTTCAGATAATTGGTTGACTTTGGGAAGGCGATTCGCGGAGGATGGTTACCGGGTTGTGTTAACGGATTTGCGGAATCACGGACTATCGCCTCACAGCAATGAGTTCAACCTCGCAACCATGGCATCGGATGTGGCAGAACTTTTAGAACAGCAGCCTTCAGGGAAAAAATTCTTGATGGGACATAGTTTAGGCGGAAAAGTAGGAATGCAGTTGATGGTACAAAACCAATTTGCATTGGATGGTTTAATAGTCGCCGATATCGCTCCAAGGGCATACACCACAAAGCACACGGATGTGATTTCCGCATTGAAATCGGTAGACGCCGACCATCTTAAAAGCAGGAAAGATGTAGAGAACCAACTTGCGATCACCATACACGACTTCGGTGTAAGGCAGTGGCTGATGAAGAGTTTGTATTGGAAAGAAAAAGACCAATTGTATTGGCGTTTTAACTTGGAAGTGATTGCTGAAAACATGGATGTAGCTACTCAAGCCACCGAGCCTCCAGCACCACTATCAACCCCTACCCTGTTCCTGAAAGGCGCTAATTCTGACTATATCAATCAGCACGATATGGCAACTATTAATCGATTTTTTTCGAATGCCCGGATAGAAACCATACCCAATGCAGGCCATTGGCTGCATGCAGAGAACCCTGATGCTACTTTCGAAAAAGCACAAGAATTCTTGATGGCGTTGCGTTGATTATCTAACCATCAAACGCACGGGCTTGGCATTACCAATAGCCACTAAATAGATTCCAGTAGCTGCTTCAGAAACATCCAACTTAAATTGGTTAGTGCCTTGATTGATGAAAACAACTTCGCTGTACATTAACCTTCCTGCGATATCATGTACTGTCAATGTTCCGGCATAGGATTTACTTGACTGGAAATTCAGATATGCAAAGTCATCAGTAGGGTTGGGATATGCTGTCATCCCGTATACATCGGTACTATTTACATCTTCAACACCCAAGCTTCCACCGTTTCCGTTGTAAAGATGTAGGAATTCCTGGAAGTACTGGTTCACTATATTATGATCATGTATGATCAGGGTGTTCTCGTCATTCCGTTGAGTAGCTGCTGAACTCCAGTTGTGAGAGCCCGTCAAAACCATCGGATCACTGTTGAGGTAAGTATGATCCACCAAGGCATATTTGTGATGCATGATACCTGGATTGTTGGCAAAATCAAACAGTAGCATATTCGCGCCAATGGCATTTTGAATGATTTGGAAAGCTGTTCCACTTCCTCCTGAGGAATCATTCATAATGCCTGATACCCCAACACCGTAATTCAGGGCACGGTCTTCAATTGCATAGGCTAGGTCTGTTCGCGTAAGTACAAGCGTGGCGAATGCTAGATTATGGTCAGCAGATTGAATAGTTCGGATTATCTGTGCGTTTACATTATCCGAAGGACTGAAATAGCTTTCAACAACCTTTCCGCCCACATTCAAAATGTGTGGCGTATTATCCGATTTATCGGGCCCGAACTTTGCTAATGCCAAATTGGGTTGTGAACCTGAACCTCCCCACATTTCCTCAAACTCCATAGTATAAACCTTGGCCAGCGACTTGTCCTGTATGAACACCAAATTGTTGCGGTCGTCTTCCAATTGTCCAATTGTCCAATTAGTAGAACCTGACAAAACTACAGGCTTCAGCGGATTGGTATGGTTAGCGTCCATGATCACAAATTTGTTGTGCATGATGCCGTAGTAAAATGGAGGTGTGATCGGAGATTGAAGCACGGGAATGGCAGGATTGAGCAACTGCAAAGCATTGTTGGTGTTACTGCCATCAGAAATGATGCGCACTTGAACACCTCTAGCATAGGCATCATTGATTGCCTGAGCAATCAAATTTCCTCCAGGAGAATCAAAGCTGTAAATGGCAATATCAAGTGTAGACGAGGTTCGGTCTATGTATGCCTTGATGGTGTCATCTGCTGAGTTATTTAGGTAAACCGCATAATTGTTTCCAATAGCACCGTTGGCATTATCGACTGGCTGAGTGAAATATGGCTTGATGGTGCCTGACGACAATGACTGAGTAATAAAAGGACGAATGGGAGAAAAGGCGGAGTCGGTTCCGTTTAAAGAAACCGCTTGAACATAATACAGCTGAGATGCAGTTCCTCCTGTAACACTAACGATTGATTGGTTGGTTGATGATGGACCCGCCAACGTTCCTAATTCCAAT
>JBKDSL010000146.1:0-13468 GCA_046340555.1 Bacteroidota bacterium | reverse complement strand
GCCTTACAAAGTGGAACCTGAGTGGATCGCACCTGGAGTTATCAGTGAGACCTCCAAAAAAATCCCGGTTCTCCCAAAGCTCGAAATCCGCTTCAGGAACAGGTTTGATTCTACAACCAGGGCGACTTTGATCCCCGATAGCATCCAGATATCCGGATCACCGGCTCAATTGAAATTGATTAACAGTGTGGAAACCGTAAAACTCAGTAAGCAGGATGTTTTCCAGTCCTTGTCGGAAGAGCTTGAGCTCAAAAAAAGTTTGCCTGAAGGGGTTTCGCAATCGCATAGCAAAGTTCAGGTCAGCATACCTGTAGGTGAGTTCACCGAAGGATCATTCATGGTTCCTGTGCAGCTGAAGAACGCCGGCAGTAAAAAGATAAAAGTGCTACCCTCGAAGGTGCGGGTGGTATTCCAAGCAGAACTTTCCGCCATTGCGGATATAAAATCTGAAGACTTTGTTCTGGTAGCAGATGCAGAAACAGCCAATACTAATGGCAAACCGCTTTTTCTTATAGTGGCACAAAAACCATCCAATGCCAAACGCATCCGGCTCGAACCCGAGCGGGTAGAATATTTAATTGAACCATGAAACCCCGTTTGGTAGGCATAACCGGCGGAATCGGAAGTGGGAAGTCGAACATTTCCAAATGTCTGCAAACGATGGGATATCTAGTCTTCAATGCAGATGATCAAGCGTCTATTGCCTTGGACCACCACCCAGAAGTGGTTCAATATGTAAAAGATCTGCTTGGAAATGAGGCCTATCATGTGAACGGGAAGGCCAATCGTGCTTTCATCGCCTCCAAGGTTTTTTCGGACAGGCAGCTGCTGAAACAACTAAACACAGTTTTACACCCAGTGGTTCGAAATATGTTCGATGATTGGGTTGCTGCACATAAAGGAGAAAAGATACTTTTCAAAGAGGCCGCCATCTTGTTTGAAAGCGGGGCCAACAAACAGGTTGACGAAGTGATTGGAGTTATAGCCCCCGAGAGCGTTAGACTGCGTAGGGTGATGAAGCGCGACAACCGTTCCGAGAAGGAAATCTTGGATATTATGGCGAGACAGATGAACCAAGATGAGCTTGCGGCAAAGTGCCAACATATCATAATAAACGACGACCACACCCCCGTAATGACTGCTTTATTGGAGTTATTGAAAAAGCTGGAAGGTTAAATTAACGCTTTATGGAGGAAAGGTTTGCTATTGAAAAAACACCCAAAGGGTTGTATTTTGGTCCGGGCGACTTCCATCTCGATCCTAAACGCGGTGTAGACCGAGCGGTTGTTTCCCACGGACACGCGGACCATGCGATTCCATCCAATCGTGAAGTTTGGTGCACCCCCGCTACCGGGGCTATCATGCAGGCTCGGTACGGTTCCAAGCTCAAGTCCGTCATCCATACGGTTGAACTAGAACAACCTTTTCAGATTAACGGTATCAATTTGAGTTTCCATAGTGCTGGACACATGTTGGGGTCAGCCCAAACCCTGATCGAGCATGATGGTATTCGATATTGTTATACGGGCGATTTCAAAACCACGCATGATCCTTCTTGCGAGCCATTCAGGCCTGTTCGTTGTGATGTATTGATAACCGAAACCACTTTTGCCGACCCAGACTATGACCATCCCAACGATTCAGATGAGTTGAACCGATTGGAGTCTTGGGCTGATTACAACTGGGTGGTTGGTGCATACAGCTTGGGGAAATCCCAAAGAATTACCCGATTGCTGACTGAAAGATTCCCAAACCGTAGGATTATGGTGCATCCTGAACCAGCTGTCTTTCATCGCATTTATGAGAAATACGGCATAGAGTTAGGCGAATGGAATCATTACGACCACCATGAATTCAATAGAGCCAATGATTTGATTTTGATGGTGCCGCCAAAGGTTCTTTCCAGTTTTCATGGTAGGCCAGGCGTTGTAACGATGTTTGCCACCGGTTGGAAGCGCCCATATATCAGGGCAACCCATCATATGCAAATCAGTGACCATGCCGATTGGGCCGAATTGCTGAGACTTGTAAATTCATGTGGAGCCACTACCATCATGGCTGTTCATGGCAGTGGTATTGAGTTGCAAAAACATCTTCAAAAGTCGCATCCTAATATCAATGTGATACTTTAGTTAATTTACATTAATTATTGTATTATAATTATATATGAAAATATTAAATGCCGAACAAATTCGTTTAATGGATACCTACATCATCCAAAACGAGCCCATATCATCCTTGGATTTGATGGAACGGGCGGCTTCGGTATGCGCCCATTGGATTTTGCAACACCTTCCAAAGAACCAAGCGTTTTTAGTTTATTGCGGTGGAGGTAATAACGGTGGCGATGGCTTGGCTATTACACGCATATTATCAGACAACCAGTTGAATTGCAAGGCTATCTTGCTGAAATCCAGGGGTAGATTAAGCCCAGATAACCAAGCCAACCTCGACAGATTATCCGAAAAATACCCAAACCATATACTTGTTGTTTCAAATGACGATCCCGTTCCAAGTCCTGATAAAGGATCCATAGTGATAGATGCCATTTTTGGAACCGGGCTCAAAGGAGATTTATCAGGCAATGAATTGGTGGCTACAAAGCAAATCAACGCTTCAGGATGTAAGGTTGTATCAATCGATATTCCTTCAGGTATAACTTCAGATAAAACAACTCAATTTATTAAAAATAATACAGTTAAAGCAAATCATACTTTAACTTTTCAATATTTAAAACCATGTCTGGTGATGCCTGAAAACCTGCAACAAATCGGGCAGCTACTGGTATTGGATATTGGATTGGATGCTCGGGGATTGAGTCAATTCGAGGCCGAAATGGAACTTATTTCCATCGACCTAATCCGTGGGATGATCAAGGACAGGCCTACAGCCGGACATAAGGGTGAATTCGGACATGCAACCATCATGGCCGGCGGCACCGGCAAAGCTGGAGCCGGGATTCTGGCTGCAAAATCTTGTTTAAGAAGCGGTTGCGGTTTGATCTCCTTGATTGTACCACAATCAGAGAATGTCATCTTCCAATCCTCCGTTCCAGAGGCAATGACTATTTGTTATGGGGATAATCGACCATCCATTTCCATCCCAATAAAAACCACTGCCTTAGCAGTAGGCCCTGGCATTGGTACCAGCCCAACAACCAAAGAGACACTACATCGCTTGATTGAATTGTGGGGGAAACCACTTATTGCCGATGCAGACGCATTGAACATCCTGAGCGAATCTCCTGAACTGCTTGACAAGCTCCCCAATGGCTCATTGCTAACACCACATGTAGGTGAATTTGAAAGACTTATTAAAAAATCCACAAGCAATGACTTTGAGCGCTTGGACGAACAAAAGGCGCTATCCAGGATGTTGAATTGCATCATACTGCTCAAAGGTGCATTTACTAAAATAACCACCCCTGAAGGTCGTGTTTGGGTGAATCCTACGGGCAATGCGGGAATGGCTAAAGGCGGCTCTGGCGACATCCTAACCGGGTTGATAGCAGGTTTGGCTGCCAGAGGTCATAGCATAGAGGATGCGGCCGTAATTGGTGCTTACTTACATGGTTTGGCGGGAGACCTATGCGCCCAAACATTGGGTATGGAGGCTATGCATGCAAGCGATATCATTGAAGCTATCCCTCAAGCATGGCAAGAAATCACAAATCAGAAACTTTAAATGAGTAATATCACCCCAGGAAGCCTTCTGTGTTGCTACCTTTGTGTTGGGTAAGTCTTATACGACCAGCTCCTGTGAACCTCCCCAGATCCGGAAGGAAGCAAGGATAAACGGTTGTAGCGGTGCGATATAAGTAGCTTACCCACTTTTATTTTATACTGTTTTTCATTACTTTACATAGATTATCTAAAGCATTTATTTGTCATGCTTCTAGAGATTCACCCAGACAACCCGCAACCTAGAAGGATCCTACAAGTAGTAGAGATCCTGCAAAACGGTGGTGTTATCATTTTCCCAACGGATTCTGTTTATGCAATGGGTTGTGATATCCGCCAGGCAAAGGCGTTCGAAAAACTATGTCGGATCAAGGGGATTAAACCGCAAAAGGCACAATTTTCATTTCTACTTTCTGGCCTATCACACATCTCGGAATACACCAAACCGTTTGACAGGGAAGTATTTAAACTACTCAAAGCCAACTTGCCAGGTCCTTACACCTACATATTGGAGGCGAGCAACTTGGTACCAACTTTGTTTCGGAACAACCGAAAAACCATTGGAATACGAGTGCCGAACTGTGAGATAACACGCCAACTCATTGAAGGCATTGGCGGCCCATTGGTATCCACATCCATCCATAACGATTCGGACCAAATCATGGACTACCTGTCTGATCCTGAAGAGATTCATTCGCTTTTTGGAAAAGACGTGGACTTGGTGATCGATGGCGGCCCTGGCAAAATAAAACCCTCCTCGGTCATAGATTGTACAGGCCCAGAACCGATTATTGTTCGGGAATGAGTAACCGCTAACTTTACGGCCTCAACATCCTACTCTTGAAAATCATCATACTTGGTCCAGCTTACCCTCTTCGTGGGGGCATCGCCAACTTCAACGAGGCACTTTGTAGGGAGATGAACCAATTGGGTCATGCATGTTCAATCGTATCCTTTTCGCTCCAATACCCAGACTTCCTGTTTCCAGGCACTACCCAATTGGCAACAGACGATGCGGCACCTGAAGGGTTGAGGATCGAGACCATGCTGAATTCAGTTAATCCCATCAGCTGGCTAACAACTGCCAATCATATAAAACGCCAAAACCCCGATCTATTGATTGTTCGTTTTTGGCTTCCATTCATGGGACCGGCCTTGGGCTCCGTAATCAGATTGGTTAGAAAAAACAGCAAAATACATGTGGCAGCAATCACGGATAATGTGATACCACATGAGAAGCGTATGTTTGACAAGTCTTTTACCAGTTGGTTTTTAAGGGGATGCGACTCCTTTACTACCATGACCCAAAGCGTTGCGCAGGACCTTGCAAGATTTGGGGTAACCGGTTCTGTTGCAGTTTCACCACATCCGGTTTACGATATTTTTGGAACTCCTGTAGATAGTCTATCAGCAAGAAGTCAATTAGGCATCCCACCAAACCAAAAGTTGGTGTTGTTTTTTGGTTTTATCCGGAAATACAAAGGTCTTGACCTTTTGATCAAGGCCATGGCGGACCAAAGGCTCAGGTCGATGGATGTGAAGCTGATTGTTGCCGGTGAGTTTTATGAGGAGTCCAAACCTTATCTAGATCTGATTCAAGAACTTGGACTTGGCCAGCAGATAATCCTCCACGACCATTACATCCCCAAAGACCAGGTCAAAACCTATTTTGGAGCGGCTGATATTGTGGCCCAACCCTATCGAACAGCTACACAAAGTGGAGTTACACAGATAGCGTATCATTTTGGCAAGCCGATGTTGGTTACCAACGTGGGAGGGCTACCTGAGATGGTTCCGAATGGTCAGGCCGGATACGTTGTGAATCCTGAACCCGAACCAATAGCCGTGGCCTTGGCCGACTACTTTTCAATGGACCGTAAGCCTGAAATGGAGCGATTTGTAAGCATGCATAAGTCTGCTTTCACTTGGTCGGGTTTCGCTGGCGCCTTGCTACGCAATACAGGGCACTGATTGGTTTCTTACTTTAAATCCCTTCTTAGGGGCTAGAACCAAAATAACCACCTCTTTACTATTTTAGTCCTCCCTAAATACCTAATCATGCGTTTTAAATCCATCCTTTCCACATTGTTTACAGCTCTTGTCTGCTGTTCGGCTTCAGGGCAAGCCCAAAAGTGCCATACCGATGAGGCACATCAACAATTATTGAGTTCCAATCCGTTCATGATACAGCAGCTTCAGGCGAACGAAATATCTGTAAGAGATTGGATTCAAAACAACCGTAACGGTCAACAAAGGGTAACCTCTACCATCGTAACAATCCCTGTTGTTTTCCATATCGTTTACAAGAACAACACCCAGAACATTGCCGATTCCAACATTTTTCGTCAGGTGGACATCTTGAACGAATGCTACCGGCTTCAAAACACCAATTTCTCCCAAACCCGTTCCATATTCGACACCATTGCCGCAGATGTGGAGGTGGAATTCTGCCTTGCCTCGGTGGATCCAGCAGGAAATCCCACAAACGGTATCACCCGAACTCAGGCTCCTACCTCGGCTTTCTTTGATCCAATCCTCGGTTTCGACAATGTGAAACGGTCGGCCAATGGTGGCAAAGACCCCTGGCCTGCCGACCAATACCTGAACATCTGGATTTGCGACATGAGCTTATTCGGGCTCACTGCAGTACTGGGATACGCACAGTTTCCAGGTGGCAATCCGTTAACGGATGGCGTAGTGATACAATATCAATTCACTGGGTTTATGCCTAACAACACTACCAGCAATAAGGGCAAAACCGCCACGCACGAAGTGGGTCATTGGCTTGGGTTGCGCCATATTTGGGGTGATGGTCAAGGCTCCGCCACTCCATGCGACTCCACCGATTATGTGGATGATACTCCAAATGCCGATACTGCCAGTCAGCAAACGTGCATCATCAAGAACTCGTGTACCAACGAATCCAATTATTGGGCATCAATTGGTATTGATCCACCCGACATGATGGAAAACTACATGGATTACTCTTATGATGATTGCATGACCATGTTTACATTGGGACAAAAGGATCGTATGCTTGGATTCCTGAACACGGTACGGACCTCCCTGCTAACCTCTCCTGGTTGTGGCAACACTTCGACCGAAGAGCTAGCTGAGTCTTCGATTAGGGTATATCCTAATCCAACCCGTGACAAGATTCAGATTGAATCAACTTACTTGGAACCTTTGCGGGTTGAAATCACCGACATATCCGGCAAGATCTGGATGCAGCTAGATCGAGAAAAAGCGATGGATATTGGTGCGCTGCCTTTAGGCGTTTATTTGATAAAAGCGGTTTTTGAAAACGGCAGCTACCGAACCCTGCGGTTCATCAAAAATTAGCAGTCGGCTTACTTCAAAGAGTTAAAATGAAAAGGGCATTTGCCCTTTTTCTTTGTTGTTTCATTAACGACCCTTCCTGCATCAGGAATATTAAAACGATAGAAAAAGTTAGGGCCACTGACCTTATTCACCAATTCTGTATGAAAAATTGGAGATGCGGACGAAGACATTGGCGGTACCACCCAACTCCAATCGCCTGATGACTCCCGGCCATGCTGTTCTTCCAACCGCAAAAACTGCATAAACTGCTCCGATGCATCGTGGTGGTTTTCGATGGCCACTCCAGCATTACGGAATGAATGGATTACCGCCCTGTTCAACTCCACCAAGGCCTTGTCTTTCCAAAGCGAATCTGTATTGGATGTGTCCAAGCCCATTCGCGAAGCAACCTCAGGAAGCTTGTTGTACCGGTTCGCATCGCCGAAGTTTCGGCTTCCTATTTCGGTACCCATGAACCAACCATTGAATGGAGCAACAGGATACACAACGCCACCAATCTCCAATATCATATCCGAAATAGCCGGCACAGCATACCATTTCAAACCTAAATCCTTGAACCACGGAAATTCAGGATGGGTGATCTCGACAATTATGTTTGGTTGGATGGAGGGTTGATACATGAAGTTCGTACCATCTGATTTTGACAACACCCAAGGCAACACATCAAAATCGGTTTTATGAGCAACCTCCCAACCAAGATTATTACAGGTTTTGGTAAATCCTTCCTCAGCCGGATCGCCGATTCCGTTTCCATGACCGGCAAAGCGGATGAGTTGGTGGTTGAGCAATTGAAAATCGGCGTTCGGACTGAATACAGTAATTACCGATAACACCTCCCCTTTGTTGAATGCCAAATCCAGATGGTTTTGCAATGAGTCAAAAACATGTGAAGGCTCATTTATTTCTCGGGCGTCTACCACTTTTAGCGACTTCCAATAAAGCCTACCAATGCAACGATTGGAGTTTCGCCATGCCATCCGACATCCATGCGCCAGTTCGCGAATCGTATGAACATAGCTTCCTGTCTCTAAAATCTCCCGCTCAACTTCTGATTTACGCGCGGTCAATGCATCCATCAAACCAAGCTCAGCGTAGCATTGATCCAAAAAGATATTGGCGCGTGACAATACCGTTTCTGCAGGCAAAGTATAGGAGTTGTTGTTCATACCTATTATCGGTGCAACGTTAACACGTCTACACCAAAAAAAGTTAAAAAATAAATAGAATTATACAGACAGATGCCGAGACCATCTCTGAAATCAATCGATTGAAAAATCAAATATTGGTCGACTCCGAAACCTGATAACGATTGCGATCCGGAGCGTTACGGGCAATCATCTCTCCGAGGAAGCCTGCCAAAAACAGTTGCGTGCCGAATATCATGGCCAACATCCCGAAAAAGAACAAGGGACGATCGGTCATGTTATAGATTTGAAAGAAGTACTTGTCGACCGCAAGTTTAACGGCTATGCCAAAGCCGGCTAAAAAACTAACCGTACCCAAGAGTCCGAAAAAGTGCATTGGGCGCTTGCCGAATCGGGACACAAAGGTGATGCTCAACAGGTCGAGAAAGCCGTTCACAAATCGCTCGAGGCCGAACTTGGTTGTGCCATACTTACGTGGACTATGTTGTACTACTTTTTCTGCGATGCGGTTGAAGCCTGCCCATTTGGCTATCACGGGAATATAGCGGTGCATTTCGCCATAAACCTCGATATTCTTGACCACTTCGTATCGATAGGCTTTTAAGCCACAGTTGAAATCATGTAGGTTGTGGATACCACTCATTTTCCTGGTAGCCCAATTAAACAACCTTGTTGGAACGGTTTTGGTGATGGGATCGTAGCGTTTTTGCTTCCATCCGCTGACCAAGTCATTACCAGAACGAATCATTTCCACCAATCCAGGTATCTCATCAGGACTGTCTTGCAAGTCCGCATCCATGGTGATTACAACTTCACCTTGTGCCTGTTCAAATCCAGCGTTCAATGCGGCAGACTTGCCGTAATTGCGCCTGAAACGGATTCCTTTAACACGTTTGTTCGAAGCGGAAAGCTCCCGAATTACAGACCAGGATTTATCCTTGCTACCATCATCTACCAACAAAACCTCATAGCTGAAATCATGGGCTTCACAGACCTTTGCTATCCACGCAACCAGCTCTTGCAAAGATTCCTCCTCGTTAAACAAGGGAATCACCAGGGACAGATCAAGCGAGTGGGTTTGATTGGTCATGTTGAACAGGAGGTTGTTTTCGACGGAGAATCAACGCAGCGACCAAAGATAAGAATAAGGCGCCCAAAAACTTAGATAGCGACTCGCTGTAAGCGAATTGACCTAGGGTGATGTTTTCATAGGCTTCATACAAGTCGTCGGCTTTGAAAAAGCTATTTGATGAGAAAATCCGTTCCATGGCTTCGGCATTGCGGAGCAGCTCGCTCCTTGCATCTGTCAAAATTTCGGGAAACACCAAAGTCCCAAGCAGGTAAAGCACTAAACCGTACAACAAGAAAGCAAAAAAAGACAAGGTAAGTCCGCAGAAATAAGCATGACGGAAAGTAATATAACCTTCTCCTTCACTTTCCCTCAAGGACTTAATGAAACGGTGTAAATAGACGTACGTTATAATCCAACCCAGAGCCAATGCCGGATGGTAAATGCTGCCGCCAGTAGACAGAACGGTTACCAACAGCACGATTTGGGATATTCCACAGAAAAATCCATAACGAATCGAAAGTGGCCATATCAAATGTCTATTAATCATGGCGCGAATTTACGCGATACAAACGAATGGTTAACATCATTCCTGACCCAGGAATCGGGCAAGCCCCTCCCACCCTTCCATTCTCTCGGCCACTAATCGCAGGATGGCGGCAAAAGGCACAAAAAGTATCATACCCACTGCTCCCCACAAAATACCTCCTAAAATAATGACTATGAGAGTTGCGAGCGTATTCAGCTTTAACCGTTGGCTGACCGCCCAAGGGAAAATCAGGTTGGCTTCGAGATATTGTATAAAAGTGAAAATGGCGATTACTCCCAAAGGGTACCAGGCTGAATCATAGGTGATCCATGCATAGGATATGGGCAATAGCGAAGCAATGATGATGCCCACGTATGGGATGAAAGTCATAAATGCTGTCAAAAATCCGAAAAGTATGGCGTGTGGTATGCCCAAAACCAACAATCCGATGGTATTGAGAACGCCCACCGTCAGGTAAACGACAATCATGCCCTTAACGAATCCGTAGTAGGTTCCAACAGCTAGGACAATCACTTCGCGCATACGTTCAACCCTGCCTTTGCTGAAGAATCCAAGCAGAAGGTCGACCAGCATCCGCCGGTAATATAGAATCAAGAACGCGTAAAAAGGTATCAGCACCAGCATCACCACATTGACGAAAAACGAGAGCGCCGCCGCCTCAACCCATGAGAACAGTTTGGATGCCATTGAATGCGTAAGATCCGTGGTCCATTGCTCAACCTCTGCAGGATCCATTTTAAACTCCTTCACAGCGTAGGTTTGGATGTACTTCCAAAGCGACGTGATTTTCTCTCGCATCACCCCCCAATCCGAGGTGAAGTTCACGAATTGCAAGTACAATGCTGTCACAATTAGCGCCCCAAATAGCATCAATAATGACAACCCAACCGAAATGGCAAAAGCCTTCGAAAAACCTTTGGCTTCCAACTTACTGCAGAATGGATAGAGGATAAAGCTGATGAATAAGGCAAAAGCCAATGGTATGAAAAGAGGCTTACCGAAGTACAACAAAATACAGCCAGATAAAATGGAAACAAGCCATTTGAATGGTTTGTCGATTGTTGATTCGTTTGTTGGGTTCGCCATAAAGTAAGTCGGCCAAAGCTACACATTTCAAAAAACAAGGGGCATGACCGATGTCACGCCCCTGATTATATTACGAAAGCACACTTAATTCATTTCG
This sequence comes from Bacteroidota bacterium, assembly GCA_046340555.1. Lineage (GTDB taxonomy): Bacteria > Bacteroidota > Bacteroidia > AKYH767-A > OLB10 > JALRAP01. The sequence continues at coordinate 2,499 of JBKDSL010000146.1, read as the reverse complement.
TTTATTCAAATACCGCCAGCCCCAATCTGTTTATTTCCTTTTTGAATCGATAGCAATAGATGATGAAATGGTTTGGCGCAGTCTGCTTGCTGCCACCGATGTAAAAGGGGTGACCTGACTTCTCGGTACTCACGAATTGCTTGCGGCTCATTTTGCCTTGGGAATCCACTTCAACCATCATCAAATACATGTCGTCCATAGAGTTGAATCGCTTAGGCTCTTCATCGGCGGAATTGATGTTGTAGGCTAAGTTCTTTTCAATATCGTTATAGAAGATATAAAGCTTATCCTTGGTCACCATGGTTGAGTAGTAGATATATGAAGTGAGTGAATTAAAGAACTGGCTTTTAGGAATGTGATTCATCCAAGTTTGGTTTCCGTTTTTATCCATTTGTATGGCAATGATGGAATTCGAGTAATACGTAGTATAGGAGCCATATTTGGATGTTGTGGTAACAGAGTAGCGCTTTTCTATCAGAGCATAAAGGCGATCATCTGGGGTTACAATCAAATCAGTGATGTTAAAGTATTTAGAGATACCTGGACTCTTCCCTTTGCTTTTATCATCATTCAACCGATTTACTTTATCGATGAAAGAGAGTGGAAACTGGTTGATTTTAGATGCAGTCACATCACCGGTTTTAGAGTTGATACGGTTGAAAAAATAACCGATTACTCCATCTTCGGTTGCAGCCTGAAAAGTACCGACTATAAACAAGTCGTCTGTTGCAGGATCGTTGCCCATAGCATAGGCATCCATAACCTTTTCGCCCATAGGAATACGATACTCTTTTTCAGAGGCATCCTTTCCGTACTTCAATATTACCACATCATAGGTTGCCACCTTCTTTTTATCTGCTCCACGCTCAACCTGTCTTTTAGCGCCATCTTTATAGCCTTTTGAAAGCACGTAAAGATCTCCCGACTTAGATACCTTGTAACTGAGAATAGAGAAATCTTCGTTCGCGTATTTGAGTTCGACCAATTTTTCCTGAATGGTTCCCAAATCCTTGCCAACAACCTTGTAGGCAAACCGCTCCTTCTCATCGTCCTTCTGGTTGTATGTTGCAAACAGAAGCATACTGGATGAATCATCCGAAAGGGATGCGTTCCAACTGAAATATTTCTTGGGTGGTGCAGAAAGCTTCCAAAGCGAAACGGGTTTGCCTTTCGGTTTCAAGGTGTTTTTATCGATTGAAATTGCGAAAACCTCTGTTGAATTATTGGATTTCTCATACTTGGAGGTTAGCATTACGAAACCACCTCCCATGTAAAACAAACCCTGTAGGTCGATATCGTCCATGTCAGTGGTGTAATTCTCCCTGCCAACTGGCTTCATATCCTTGTCAAGTTTCATGATGCCTGGGGTAACTGCCTTACCCTTGCCGCGATCGCCTTTGGTAATGCTGGTTACTCGAACGTATATATGGGTTCCATCGTCATACAAGACCTCTCCCAGCTTCTCCCCTTTCTCCTCAATAAACTCTTCACTCCATTTAATAGTAGCTTTTTGAGCTTTTACCTCATTTGTCGAAACACCTAAGGACAATAAAAACATGATAAGCAGTTTGTTTTTCATTTTTTGTGCTGTTTAGTTGTATTTAGATACCTTCGCAAAATTAAAAAAAAGCCTATCATGAAAAGAGTTCTTATTATGATTACCATCCTTACGCTGACTTATGCTAATTCATTTGGTCAGACAGACACCTCTAAGAGCAAAACCACAGTCATTTATTTTGGTGACGGATCTAGCACCGCCGAGGAAAACAGTAACAAGAGCTATGATGCTTCTGCTGTAAAGCTAGGTGTTTTCAGCTTAGTTTCAGGCCTTTACGGCTTTAGTTACGAAAGAGAATTCAGTGACCTGTTTTCAATGGAGGTGGGTACAGGATTGACCGGCAGAAACTGGGTGTATGGTTTGTTGTCCGGAGAAGAGGGCTTCAGCTCAAAGCCACAAAAAAGCGAATACTTTGACGAAAACTTTGATGTTTTCGACAATGATTACGAATACACTGCCAGAGAGTGTAAAGTCGGATTTTACTTGACCGCCACACCGAAATTTTACTTTGCGGATGAGGATGGCATGGATGGATCCTACCTTGGATTCAACTTCCAATATAGAAGGTACAATTACACCGCTTACGGCGATGTAGACACCTTCGATCCGGCGAACATCACTTCTTCCGGTAACGATTTCAATGAATTTGAAAATCAGACCATCTTATCCTTAAGATGGGGTTACCAAAACATGAACGATAAAACCATTATTGATTATTTCGCTGGAATTGGAGCACGTAATTTCAAAGGAGAAAGACGAGATATAGGTCAACTTGAAACACCCAAGGTCAATAAAAACATGATAAGCAGTTTGTTGTTCATTTTTTGTGCTGTTTAGTTGTATTTAGATACCTTCGCAAAATTAAAAAAAAGCCTATCATGAAAAGAGTTCTTATTATGATTACCATCCTTACGCTGACTTATGCGAATTCATTTGGTCAG
>JBKDSL010000145.1:0-11460 GCA_046340555.1 Bacteroidota bacterium | reverse complement strand
CACCTCTTCCCATTCCGAACAGAGAAGTTAAGCCCATCAGCGCAGATGGTACTGCATTCACTTGTGGGATAGTATGTCGTTGCCGTAAACTTAAAAGCCCTGAAGAGAAATCTTCGGGGCTTTTTTATTTCTAGCCATTTCATTCAGGTTGCATCCTTTCCCTCAAAAGCATTATTCGTAGGTTTGCAGCTAGTTTCATGCTTCATACTATGTCATCCTCCAATTCTATTGGATTTTTCATCCAATCGAATCTAAAGGCCGTAAAACGTCTGCTGGTTCTGGTACTATTGGTGCTCTTGGCAAATGTATCATTCGCTCAGTCCTGCCAAACCTGCGACTCGACCCTTTCTTCAAACCTTTTTTTCGACCCATCCAGATGGGAGTCTTCCATGTTCATTGGAACTGGCAGTTATGGAACAGCGAGGTTCAATCCCTTTGTGCATGACCACGAATATTCATTCTCCCGGCTGGGATTTGAACAATTCAACTATTATGGATATCGCCCAATTAAGTTCATTACCACTGACACGGCAGGATCAAAAACATCACGTATAGAATACCACTTAGGAAGCAAAAAAGAACAGCATATTAACTTAAACCACTATCAACATCTAAAAAAAGGATTTAGGTTCGGAATTTCCGTCGGTGCGCATACCACTCCAGGCGATTTTTCAAGGCAACTAAGCTCCGGTAGAAGGTTTATGCTTTCTGGGGCTTATATAGACACAAATTCCAGGTATACAGCGGTTATGTCCTATCGGTTTTTCAGGGTTTTCAATGAAGAAAACGGTGGTATTTCTTCTGACTCTATTTTTGAATCGGCTACTAGATTGGACACACGAACACTTCCTGTCTATCTCCAAAATGCAGGAGTTAACTACCGCCAAAACCAATATGATCTTGAGCAATCACTTGCAATCCGAAAAAACTCGACATCAACACCCGGCTGGTCCCTATACCACAAATTGTCATTAGACAGGTCTTCCTTTGTTTTCTTTTCCGAAAATCCCGATTCCGGATACTTCAATGCGTTTTTTGTCGACTCAACCGCTACGTATGACTCCACGTTTCATCAGCGGTTGAACAACCAATTCGGATTGAAATATTTTAAATGTAACAGTAGATCTTCCACCTCCATTAGCGCTGGAGTGTGGCTCGAAAATTCGAAATATAAAATCAATGGATTCGACGTCGTATCGTACAGCCAGTTGATGATGTTCTTTTCATTCGACTTATTAAATGAGAAATCTGCAGCATCACTCCAATGGCTGCAATCACTTGATTCTTTGACTGAGATTAAATCAGTTCTTTCAACGGAAACCGGTGATTACGGAAAACTCAAATTGCAATTTAGATCCCGATCTGAAAGGCCTTCCGAAAATGTGCTTTTCTATTTCTCAAATCACTTCACTTGGATCAACAATTTTGAAAACACCAAGAGCTTGTACGCTGATTTCGCACACAAAATCCCCAAATGGGAATTTGAATACGGTATCGACGTAGCTGCGGTAAACGGCTTGGTGTTTTACCGAGAGGATGTTCTGCCTCAGCAGTATGAAAAACAGGTAGGGTATGGTAAGGCTTATTTCGCCAAAAACATGAAGTTTCAAAAGTTCGGAACCACACAAAGAATCGATTACGCTTTTTCCGGTAATAAGAACGTTATTAGATTTCCAGACTTTAACTATTTCGGCTCTGTTTATTATCGAAACCTGTTTTTCAAAAAAGCACTTGATTTGAAAATGGGTTTGGATTTGACTTATTGGTCGGGTGATTACTCCTATGGCTACATGCCTGCAACAGGTGTTTTTTATCTTCAAGATAATCGCAAAACAGGCGGTTTTCCCATGCTAGGCGAATTTGCAGACCTGAAAATCAAAACGGCTATCTTAACCATCAGGCTCGATCACATCAATGCCGGCATTGGAACTAGAGACTATTATGGCGCTTGGCGATATCCTTTGCAAGGCAGGACCCTGAAAATCGGGGTCAAGTGGGATTTGGCTGAGTAGTGTTTTTCCAAATTGGTATTCTCACCTGTCCGTATTATATTTACCATAAACCTTAATGGCGATGAAAAGACTCAACCCTATCTCGATTTTGTTTGCGTTGATAGTTGTAGCCTTGCCAGCTCAATCACAGAGCTTAGACCGTTTCAAGCCCAGCTTTGAACAAGGTAAAATAGTGCTCAAAATGAAGCCTGCTGTCCGTTCGGCATGCAGATACAATGCCATTGATAATTTGCAGCTACAATCCGTATTCCAATCCATAGGAGCATCTTCAGTTATTAAGAAGTTCCCGAACCATTCGGCACCAATAATCGATTTTGATGCAAAGGGCGTCAAATTGGTCGATTTGTCGCTTATTTATGAACTGACTTTCTCCAACTCCTACCAAATCGAAAAAGCATTGAAATCTCTTTCTTCAACAGGATTAGTATAATATGCCGAACCCAAATTCATCCAACAACTCTTATATCAACCCAATGATCCTGATACGGCCTCTCAATACTACCTCACCTTAATCAGGGCTTATCAAGCTTGGGATCTTAACAAGGGCGATACAAATATGGTGGTGGGCGTTACAGATACTGGAACAGATTTGGATCATCCTGACTTGGCAGCCGGCATCAAATACAATTATGCCGATCCTATCAATGGTGTGGATGATGATAGCGATGGATATATCGATAATTTTATGGGATGGGACGTGGGTGCAAATGATAACGATCCAAGTGTGGATGTGGTTCACGGCTCATTTGTATCTGGACTTGCCGGCGCTGCCACCGACAATGCTGTTGGAATGGCTGGTCCTGGATTCAAGGTTAAATACCTTCCCGTAAAGATTTCCAATAACGGTGTGTTGAATGCCGCTTACGAAGGGATTGTATATGCCGCCGATATGGGATGCCAAGTCATCAATTGTTCATGGGGCAGCTTTGCCAGCAGTCAATACGGACAAGACATTGTAGATTACGCAACATTCAACAAAAATTCCCTGGTGGTGGCCGCTGCAGGAAATGCCAATAACGATGCGCTTTTTTATCCAGCTTCCTACAAGAACGTACTTTCTATAACCGGTACCAATAACACCGACACCAAATGGTCAAACTCCAGTTATGGAACTGGAATCGATTTATGCGCTCCAGGAGAGGCTGTTTACTCTACCATCTTCGATAACAATTATTCGTTGTCTTCTGGAACATCATTCGCGTCTCCCATAGTTGCAGCCGCTGCCGCATTGGTGAAAACCCAATTCCCGAATTACACACCTGGCCAATTAGGTGAACAATTGCGCGCTACCGCTGACAACATATATTCCATCCCAGGAAATGCCAACTTCCAATATCAACTGGGCAGTGGCAGACTCAACATGTATCGGGCTCTTACAGAATCGCCGAAATCTGTTCGCATGGAGGATATTGTTATTACAGATAACAATGATAATGCGTTCGCAGGAAACGATACATTGGATTTGGTTGTAACCTTGAAAAACTACCTGGCCCCAATGCAGAACCTGTCTGCAACTTTGATCTCAAACAACCCTGGTGTGGCTGTGATTAACGCCAATATTAATCCGGGCCCAATGGGAACACTTGCAACCTACACCAATGGCAGCATCCCTTTCCGTGCTGTGGTTAATCCCACAGTGCCTTTCAATACAAAGGTGACATTCCGCTTGCAATTTGCTGACGGAGCTTATTCCGATTGGCAGTCATTCGATTTGGTTGTGAATGTGGATTACATAAACGTTTTGGTTAATGATATCGGCACCACCATCACAAGTAAAAGTAGGATCGGATATAATGCAGCCCAAAGCCAAGGAGTAGGTTTCACTTACAACGACGGAAGCTCTTTTCTATATGAGGCGGGCCTCATGTTGACAACCGATACATCCAAGGTGTGCGATCAGATTTTCGGTTCACCAACTTCACAGATTTCAAGCGACTTTGTTGCTTCGTTGAATGTACGCAAACTAATTCCATCTGTGAAATCGGATTTTGATTTGGAAGGTGTTTTTAATGACGACGGTGCCACTACTAATAAAATTGACGTGGAGGTTCGTCATAACTCTTTCGCTTGGGCTGATCCTGCCGATGCCAAATACGTCATAGTGGAATATGTCATCTCAAACTCAGGTGCTAGTCCAATACAAAACCTGTTCGCTGGAATATATGCTGATTGGGATATCGGAAATATCGGCGATAACCGTGCAGAATTTGATGCCAATTCACAAATGGGCTATTGTTTTAATACGGGCACTCCGGTAATATATGCGGGAATTCGTAAGCTGAGTCCGGGTGGAGTAAACATGTATGGCTTGGAAAACAACGGTGCAGCTGGTTCCGTAAACATTTACGATGGATTCACTAAGAATGAAAAGCATACCACCTTAACCACATCTCGTCCACAAGCAGGTCAATCAGGTGCCGGTAGCGATGTGTCGATGACACTTTCTTCAGGTCCTCATGCAATCCCCGTTGGCGATTCTATTCGTGTTGCATTTGCCCTTATTGGTGGCGAAAGCTTTTCAATGATTCAGAACGCAGGCAACGCGGCACAGATTCGATACGATGCATTGAACTCCATTCCTCCAGTCAGTCAGATTCCAAACCAAGGTATACAATTCATCTCGCCTAATCCTGCCGCAGGTGAGGTTTCCATTTCATTCGGAGTTGCTACCGCAAGCGACATTGTTATCCAAGTTTGGGATGTTTTAGGTAACCAGGTAGCCGTGCTTGATGCTGGGTTTCGAAATCAAGGCACATACAAGCTTTCATGGAATGCTTACAGCTTACCTAATGGTATTTACTATTTGAAAATGTCGGGTGTGGAAGGGGCCGTTAGGTTCGTCAAAGTGGATTAAACTAACCGCATCCATCACAACCTTTTTTCTTGCCTTTCCTAAAAAAGCGCAACGAAAGGAATATTATGGATAGCCCGATTAGGGTGAAAACCAAAATGTTCTGCCAAAGCATATTCAAGGTCTTTGTTGTAGCACAAAGTTAGGTTGGTTTTGAATACCTTTGCAAAAGCCTTATAAGCCTGAATCTCATGCTTTTTGACCGCAAATCGCTCACAAACGAGCAACTAGTTAGCATCTACAAGGAGATATTAAAGCCCCGAATGATCGAGGAAAAGATGTTGGTGCTTTTGCGTCAAGGCAGAATCGCCAAATGGTTTTCTGGAATCGGACAAGAAGCTATTTCAGTAGGAACGGCATTAGCCATGGATACTGATGAGTACATATTGCCTATGCATCGGAACCTTGGGGTTTTCACCGTCAGGGATATTCCATTGAATCGTCTTTTCTCCCAGTTCCAAGGAAAGCCTGGGGGATTCACTAAAAGTCGCGACCGTTCATTCCATTTCGGCACCAATGAATACCATATTGTAGGAATGATATCCCATCTAGGCCCTCAAATGGGCGTTGCAGATGGAATAGCTTTGGCCAATAAATTGAAATCAAATTCCAAAATCACGGCTGTTTTCACTGGTGATGGCGGTGCCAGTGAAGGAGACTTTCACGAGAGTATTAACGTGGCCTCGGTCTGGGAACTTCCAGTAATTTTCATCGTGGAGAATAACGGTTATGGATTATCAACCCCATCTAACGAGCAATTTCGTTGCAATCAGTTTGTCGACAAAGCCATTGGATATGGGATGGAAGGCGTTCAAGTTGATGGAAATAACGTGTTAGAGGTTTTTCATGCCGTGCAGTCGATCCGTCATCGAATGAAACATGATTCAAGGCCAGTATTATTGGAATGCCTCACATTCCGTATGCGCGGTCACGAGGAAGCTTCTGGTACGAAATATGTTCCTCAAGAATTGTTTGATGAGTGGGGCAAAAAAGATCCTGTAGAGAATTTTGAAAAATATCTGATTGGCGAAAAAGTGCTGAATCCCGATCTGATTTCAAGAATTCGTGATTCGATAAAATCGGATATTGAAGCCGGACTGGAAGTCGCATTTGCTGAGACTGAGCCCAAACCAGACACGAATCTTGAAAAGGCAGACATGTTTGCTCCATTCAAGTTTTCAAATGTCCAGCCAAGCGCTCACAAATCAAGCGAAATGCGTTTTTTGGATGCCATAACCGATGCGATGAGAGAATCCATGCGGCGTCATCCCAATCTCGTAATCATGGGTCAGGATGTGGCTGAGTATGGTGGCGTGTTCAAGGCTACAATGGGTTTTGTTGATGAGTTTGGAAAATCGAGAGTGCGTAACACGCCACTTTGTGAAAGCGCTATTATAGGCGCTGGTTTAGGTATGTCGATTAACGGGATGAAAACGATTGTAGAAATGCAATTCGCGGATTTTGTTACTTGCGGCTTCAATCAAATTGTGAATAATCTGGCAAAGACACATTACCGTTGGGGACAGCATGCTGATGTTGTAGTGCGAATGCCTACTGGAGCAGGCGTAGGAGCAGGGCCATTCCATTCTCAATCCAATGAGGCTTGGTTTTTCCATGTGCCCGGACTTAAAATTGTCTATCCTGCATTTCCGGATGATGCCAAAGGGCTTTTGAATGAATCCATAAATGACCCTAACCCGGTGATGTATTTCGAGCACAAGGCCCTTTATCGCAGTATCACCGGCACAGTTCCAGAAGAATACTACACAACCGAGATTGGAAAAGCTAAACTTGTGAGACAAGGGAATGATGTTTCAATTATATCTTATGGACTAGGAGTGCATTGGGCCATGGATGTGCTTGACAAAAACCCATCAATTAGTGCCGATTTGGTCGACCTGCGCACATTATTGCCCTGGGATCGTGAGACCGTTCTTGCTTCTGTTAGGAAAACGGGCAAGGTGATAATCCTACATGAAGATACAATCACCGGTGGAGTGGGTGCTGAGATTGCAGCTGTTGTTGCCGAAGAGTGCTTCAATCATTTGGATGCACCTATAGTGCGCTCAGCGAGCCTTGACACCCCTGTTCCAATGTCGTCCACATTAGAATGGAATTTCTTGCCACGCGATAGATTTAAAGACCAGTTGATGGAGCTTTTGCGCTATTGATGTAGCTGGGCGCGGGAAGCAGTTTTGATAGGCGCTCTATCTCCGTCTTGTTTTTTGGCGAATAAACCGCTTGCTGTATACGTAGTTTTTCCTGTTCTGTGAGATGCCATGAAAGTGCCACCTTTTCGTCCATCAAAGGCACTTCCAAATCGATGTAGTCAAATTGGCAATTCAGAAAATCCGACACGAATTGTATCTGTTCGTCTTGCGAGTAGTCTTGCATAAGTAGGAAGTTCCCGGACAGGTTTTGCAATGGCGACAAGACGCGAGACAATATCGATTGACTTTTCTTGTTTTCCAGGTCGGCGCGTTTATGGTTGTCGCGAATTTGTACCAATACCACCCCTGAAGTATTGGAGCTTATCCATTCTCGAAAAACATAGAGGTATCGTGTAGCGTTTCTGATTCCATAATTGTCACGGATACCGGCATCCATTACATTTATCACAGGGTCTGTTGGCAAAGATACAGCAGGCATGATGTAGGGGAAGGTGGCATTGGCGCGAAGCAAATCCGAATACCTTGCCTCCTCAGGATGCTGCTTGGCGAAGAATTCCGTGTATTCTATTCCATCCGGTAGCGCAATGTGGCCTGTGTTGTTCACTTTGGAACGATTGATCATGTAAGAGATTCCGATAGGTGAGACATACAGGGATCTGCCATCATTTACAATGGTCGGACTGAATATGACCATAGGGATGCTGGCATTTAATTCATGCTCTCGAAAGTGAACCAATGGCTTGTTCAGCAAATCACCAAGATTGCGGTTGAGTTTCTTCTCAAAAGCATGGCCACGGTCTTTGAAGTAACTATTTCCTTTGTATTCATCTTTTTGGATGTTCAGGAATAGGTCACTCACAATCATACTGAAGGTGGTTGCATTCAACATGTCACTTGAAATGCGATCCATATGGGTTTCCTTCGATGATGTGTCTTCCTCCAACTTTATCGAACGGTAATAGGATGCGGCAAGCATACCGCCGGAGGAACCGGTAACCAACCTGGTGTTTTGGAACAGTCTTCCTTGTGTGGCGCTGTCTGCAGCATGGAGTGACATATAAGTGAATAATGAAGCACGTAGTCCGCCGCCGCTAACTGCTACAATACACAATTTTGGCTTTTCATTGCCTGCTTTTTTTTGTTCGGATTTCCATTTTTCCAATATGGAAATTGTTTCCGCTATATCAGCAGTAATGATAGAGTCTGAAGCCGTTTCTATGATTTTATCAATTGTATAAACGGATTTTCCGGAATTGTAATCCAATCCGAACAACCTGCTTTCAGGATTGAATAGGTCGAATCCTGAAATGTAATTTACAATTAGGAATCCTATTACTGCAAGGGTAACGGCCCAGCCTTTCATCCAAAACCGAATCACCCCTGCAACCATCATTAACATGGAAAACAATAGGAATAGACTGGCCGCTGCCGGTATTTGTATCACTTCAAAATCTCGGAACAATCCCAGAATGATGAATAAACCAATTGTAAAAAGCTCAAGTATTGCCGCATTCATGTGGTTTTGCCGGAACACGGATTTCAACATAAAGTGCTTGTAGTGGGTCGTGTCGCGCACCAACCGTGCACGTGTTGGACTGGATATATAGGTTAAAACCTTCCAATGTTTTTCACTAGTCTCTTTCCTTCTTGATTTATCAGCAAAGGAATCGGATTCCAATGCTTCATAATATCGCTTGTCCTCATGCTCATGATCGCTCAACCGAACTCCGAACAATTTGTAAATGTCTTTGTTCGTAATTAGAAAGTATTTTAAAACCAACTGAACGATAATTATAACTCCGACTAGGAATGATAATATTTCGATTGCGATTTCAATTGGACTTGCTAATTGCTGGTTATGTTGGAAAATGAATATCTTGATAAGATAAGTGATCAAAAATGAAATTGGAATAATGAAATTGTTGATTGTGTATTTTTGAAAAGGCTTCGAGAGGCTCGCTAAAAAGGGGAATCTGAAGCTATTCAAAATATAGCTGGATATGTTAAAAGCCATGATGAACATGCCGCAACATATACCGGTAATTAAAAAAGATAGGGGATTGACTTCACCCAAGTATTCAGGGTCAAGAAACAGGTATGGAATGCCAAATCGTCCAGCAATGGCTTGTGTAACGAAGCCTACCAGCAAAATCCAAAGGATCATCATGAGATGATTCTTCTTGATGTGCATCACCAACAATTGAACGGGAAAAGAGAAATATATTCTTTTCAATTGCTGGTTCATGATGGTGGAATTGTGGTCGGTTAATGCTTATCCGATTGCTTTGCTAATAAGTTCTAAGACCGTTTTCTCCAACTCCAATGCTTCCTTCTCCAATGCTACACCTTTTTTAATAATCGATTCGGTGAACGCTTTGTCGTCATAAGATGAACAATTGATTTTTACATTCATGAAGGCTCCGGACAATGCTGTTCTGGCACATAGCGCCCCAACTCCTGCATCGGTTATGGAATTTGGATTGCCTAATTCAGCCATAGATTTCGTTATACGTAAGGATTCAAGTGAAAGTTCCATAACGCGAAAAGGAATTTCAATCGCATATTTGGTTGCCTCTTGAATGGCTTTTTTTCGTTCGGCTTTTTCCGTATCCGAATCCTTGGGCAATTGGAATGCAGCCATGATGGCATTAAAAGAACGGGTATCCTCATCTACCATATCCAACAACCGCTTACGTAAATCCTGTCCCTTCATTGCCCATCCTCCAAACTCCTTCCATCGATCTTCCCATCCTTTTTTAGAGGAACTAAGATTAGCTACCATTGTGCCAAGCGATACGCCCAAAGCTCCTACATAGGCGGAAATGGAGCCGCCACCTGGTGCAGGTGATTCGCTGGCTGTGACTTCCGAGAATTTTACAAGATCCATTGAAACCAAAGAATTGCTTTTGGTTTCATACAACCGGTATTCGATGATTTTCTTGTATGGATCAAATGGTCCGAGCTCATCCAGTCCCATTGATTTCACAGCTATATGAATCAACTCGCGGTCAGATACTCCCGACGATAGTTGTTGCTTGTCTAGAAAATACTTTCCTGCTTCCAACATTGCACTCAATGGAACCAATCCAACCAACTCCGAACCAGTCACCCTCAAACCTCGATCGGTAGCGCTTTTCACACATTCGTCGAAAACCAGATGTAAGGGTGTTTCTTTGAATTTCGTAATGTTGATGGATACTTGTGCAACGTCATATTCATCGATGAACCAACCAATGGCTTTAACTCCCTTGAGTGCTCCCGGAATGCGAATTTCATTTCCTTTTTCATCTTTTGCAATTGGTCCACTGATAGGGTTGCCAATACGCTTCACCCGGCCAGCCTCTCGTACGTCGAATGCCACTGAATTTGCACGCTTAACACTTTTGGTGTTGAGATTTACATTGTAAGCAATCAGGAAGTCACGGGCTCCTATAACTGTTCCACCTGATTTGGTATTCCATTCGTTTGGACCGAAATCCGGTTTCCACATAACATCTTTGATCTTTTGAAAAAATCCTTCATATTCACCTGATCGTATCACCGATAGATTGCTACGATCCTTATCGGGTTGTGCCGCCTCGTAAAGGTATACCGGAATCGAAAGTTCCGAGCCTACACGTTGGGCAAGCTTTTTTGACCATTCAGCAGTTTCCTCCATGCTGATACCAGAAACGGGAATCATTGGACAAACATCCGTGGCTCCCATTCTAGGATGTTCACCTTTGTGTTTCGACATGTCAATCAGTTCAGCCGCCTTGGCGATTCCTCTGAAAGCGGCTTCAACTACTTGTGAAGGCTCGCCTACAAATGTCACAACGGTTCGGTTAGTTGCTTTCCCTGGGTCAACATCCAGTAATTTGACTCCGTCAACCGATGAGATGGCATCCGTTATTTGTTTGATGATGGTTAAGTCGCAACCTTCACTGAAGTTAGGTACACACTCTATGAGCTGTTTCATTTTTTGAATGGTTTTCCTTTTATGTAAGTTGTTTTTATAAGCCTGCTTCCAAAAGAGTAAGGTAGCATGGCGGGTGATGTTACGGGTTCAGTTATGAAGAATGATGCCCATTTCCCCGGCGTTATGCTACCCATGTTTTCAGATAATCCCATCGCATACGCTCCGTTGATAGTAGCTGCTGCTATGGCTTCTTCAGGAAGCAATCCCATATATACGCAAGCAAGTGAAAGCACGAACGCCATGTTGCCGGAAGGTGAGGAGCCGGGATTGAAATCCGAAGCCAGTGCTATCGGTAATCCAGCATCTATCATTTTACGGGCTGGAGCATAATGCAGCTTCAGGAAAAATGCGGTCGACGGGAGTATCGTGGGCATGGTGTTGCTTTCCAACAAGCAGCGTATTTCTTGTTCTGCTGTGAATTGTAGGTGATCGTAATACAAGTGAGGGTGTTTGTGAGCTGTTTGGATG
>JBKDSL010000144.1:0-3362 GCA_046340555.1 Bacteroidota bacterium | reverse complement strand
GTATAGGTGATGCCTAGGCGGGTTTGCAAAGCATCCAATTCTTGGTCGGTGGAGGTTTTTCCTTGAACTATGTAAAATTGGCAGGCACTTGAAGCTTTTTGAGGATTGCCATCGCGTGCCGCCGCTAAAACTCCTTTTTTGTGATGTAAAGCAGGATTGAACTCAGCCGGAATACGCTCCATGTCAGCACCTCCGCTACCCAACGCCACACCAGCCGATGCGGTTTTTGAATTTGGGTCGCCACCTTGAATCATGAAGCCTTGAATGACACGATGGAACAACAGTTCGTTGTAAAAACCCGACTCCACCAGCTTAACGAAATTGTCGCGGTGGAGTGGGGTCTCATCATAGAGACGGATTTTTATGTCGCCATAAGCAGTGCTGACCAACACCATTTTAACTCCCTTAGAATTCGTTTGGGTTGTGTTTGTTTGCTTGGTAGTGTCAATGTTTTTGGATTTTTTCGGACCCTGAACGCTACAGCTGGTGAACATTACGGCCACCAATGCCAGTATTACATTTTTCATGGATGATTTTGTCGAGTGGTTTTGAAAATGATTAACTTTGACTCAATTGTCTCGCAAACTTAAGAAATAAATCGACCCTGTATGAGAGCGTTTCTGTTAGCTGTATTGTTTTCCTCGGTTCTGATTTCCTTCACCTCCTCCTGTAAAAAGGAAGGTCCAGCAGAAGCGGTTATAGTAGTCAAAGACACACTGGGGCGTCCTATTTCAGGGGCATTGGTTGTCCTCAGGCAAGATAGTGTGAGCAATCCAGTGAATGGAGTACAAGCTTCAGTCAATGTGGAGCAGTTGACCGATGGATCAGGACAAGCTTATTTCTCATTCGATTTGGAAGCGGTATTGATTGCTGAGGCTGAAAAAGGCAGTTTGTCGGCCCGCGACTTCGTGCGATTGGAGCAATCTAAAACAGTAACCAAAACATTGGTTATTAAATAACTCCAACTTCTCTGAAATAACGCAAGGCGGATTTTTTCAATATCAAGTCCTGTTCTTTCAATGACAAAGGCGGAAGCTTTTCAGTTAATTCCCAATGTGGCCAGCCATCGTTATCGTGCCCTGTTAAAAGATAGTAACCATAATAACTCAATAACCTGCACGTTGCAATATGCATCAGGTCTTGCTTTTCGCTCTTAGAAAAAGATCTCGGTCCTTGTCCAAGTTCCTGCATACCAATAATGAATAAAACGCCTTGCAGGTCCGCTTCCACCCCAAACTGCAGATCAACGGTGTTTATCAGCCTTGCCCAGTCTGCTTTGATTTCCTCTATACTTTTTAAATCCATTGTGTTAACAAAATTAGGCAGGACTACGTATACCTTGCTATGATTCGAGGGTAAATTTGTGAAAATGATTGATATTGAGAGGTCAATCCTTATCTAAATTCAATTTAATCAAATGAAAATCAAGTTTTTCATATCTTTTTGTTTGTTTTTCGGAGTGATTTTCAAGACTACGGGTCTTGAAGAAAAAATAGATCCTGTAAAGCCAATAGATGTGGTTTTTTGTGTGGATTTATCGGGAAGCTCCAATGGTATTTTGGACGACATACGTGAAAGGTATTGGGAGATAGTGAATCAAGTCAATGAATACCGACCATCGCCTCGCTTGCGTATAGCTGTAGTGGGTTTCTCCAGGCCAAGTTTCGGCGCAAAAACAGGCTACGTGAAAATCATCAAAGGACTCACCAGCGATTTTGATTTATTGAGCAACGAGCTTTTCAAGCTCCAACCTTATATCGAAAAAGGCGACCAGATGGTTGGCATGGCGCTTCGGACCTGTGTGAGAGGTTTGAATTGGAGTGAAGATCCCGAAGCCATGAAGGTTATATACCTCATAGGCAATGGCAGGGTGGATCTCGGTCCATTCACATACAATGATGCTTGTGAATTGGCTGCTAAGGAAGGTATTGTAATCAACACGCTTTACTGTCGTTCTGCCCGCGAAATGCCTGAAGAGAAATCGGGATGGCGCAATATCGCTAGGCTCACCGGTGGCAGCGCACATGAGATAATCATACACAAACGTCCACCCATTTTGGTCACCACACCCGATTCAATCCAGCTTTTCAAATTATCCAAGGAATTGGCTGCAACATACATTGGTTATGGCAAGGGCGGTAGCGAAAGAGTGAAGTTGATGGCCATGGTTGACGAAAAAACTAAACAGGCAAATCTCATGACATTCGAATCAAGAATGTTTCATAAGATATCCGACGGTTATCAGTTTCAGAATAGCAAGTGGGATATTGTTGACTATTATCGTTCGTTTGATAACATTCCCGACAAAGCGCTTAACACCATCCCTGATTCTTTAGCTATTGGTTTCGATGGTGCCATGAAAGATTATGTTGATAAAATGCGCGAGTCGAGGAAGATTATCTTATCCAGGCTTCGCATGCATTTACCACTTGATCGTCAAGCTCAATTGAACCGAATGCTTGAAGAGCGCAGCTTGCGTAAGTCCAATAACTTTGAGAGGGTAGTCATCAATTCGATGGATCAAATAGCCGCTTCACGCGGATTCAATACAATTCCTACGGGACGTTACGAGTTCAGCCGATGAATTTCTTCGATGCCATTATTTGCGTGCCATTGATTTATGGAGCTTACGCCGGATTCCAAAAGGGGTTGCTCTATGAAATCGCCATGATATTGGGACTTATCATAGGTGTTTACCTTGGATTCAAATGTTCCGACTTGGTTTATGGTTTGCTCGCTAAAGTGATGGACGCCGGTCCAGGCGTATTGCACTTCATTTCCTTTTTATTGGTTTTAGCAGCAATTCTGTTGGTCTTTATCTTTTATGCACGTCTTATGGAAGCGGTTTTGAAAATCACTTCGCTCAACGTATTCAATAAGATTGCGGGCGCTGTGTTGGGGATTTTCAAATTCGCAATGGCCATATCGGTTTTGTTTTGGTTGGTTAAGCCATTCGAAGGAAACGTGGATTTGATTCCGGAAAAAGCTAGAAAGGAGTCGCTACTTTATCCGTATGTGCTTTCGGCATCATCATTCATCACTCCCGTAATCCAGGACGTCAAAGAAGAATTCAACGAAAACTTCGGAGCTGCGGATTCAATCAACCAATAGCAGTTCAACCCCGGGAAGTTTTTTCCCCTCCAGGAATTCCAACAAAGCACCGCCGCCAGTAGACACATATGAAACGCTGTCTGCGAATCCGAACTTGTTAACGGCTGCAGCACTGTCGCCGCCACCTATAAGCGAGTAAGCGCCCTTGCTTGTGGCATCTGCAACAGCTTGAGCAATGGTTCGAGTACCGTTTTCAAAATTTGACATCTCGAAAACACCCATAGGCCCATTCCAAAGCAACGTGGCGGAGT
>JBKDSL010000143.1:0-2160 GCA_046340555.1 Bacteroidota bacterium | reverse complement strand
GGTAAGGATAACCACACACAGTACTCATGCGCTTTCTATCAGCAGATCTTTTACTTACGCCGCAGGGGCAGTTGCAAGACAAGCTGGTGTTGATCTTGGATGATGATGGTACCATCCTCGATTTGCAGCATGATTCAGCGGTAGCTGTTTCTGTTGAGCGCCACAAAGGCATTCTGATTCCAGGGTTAATCAATGCGCATTGCCACCTCGAACTCTCCCATATGCAAGGTGTGATTCCAACAGGCGGGGGACTGCATGAATTTTTAAATCAAATCATTCGGTCGCGGAAAGCCACACCAGCAACAGAGCAAGATGCAGCTTTTCGATATGACGAGGTGATGTGGGAAAACGGAATCCAAGCAGTGGGCGACATCTGCAATAACGAAGTCACCTGGCCTGTTAAAGTCGCAAGTAAAATACGTTACCACAATTTCATTGAAACATTTGGATTGGATACGGCAAAGGCAGAAGACCGTTTTGCATTGGCTGCTCAACTGCATGCATCTGCCAAGGCCAGCGGCATGTCTGCATCTATTGTACCACACGCGACTTATTCTGTTAGTGATCCATTGTATGCCGCCATTCAAAATGCATTTAATCCCGCTACCGATATTTGGTCGATACACTTTTTGGAGAGTAAATCTGAAAAGGAACTGATCCAAGACGGCACGGGTCCGATGAAAGCAATGTATGCATCCTTGGGAATTATTCCGAATGAATTCGAAGGGCATGGAACCAGCGTTGCCGAATGGGTGTTGCAGCATATCCCCCATGCAGGTAAAATACTATTCGTACACAACACCTATCTCCAACTTGATGACATTGCCGTGCTGAAGGCCTCGGGCAGATTCAACGATATGTACTTTTGTTTGTGTCCGAAGGCGAATCTCTATATCGAAGGCCGGTTGCCAAACGTGCCCATGATGATTCAAGCAGGATGTAAAATTGTATTGGGCACCGATAGTTTGGCCTCAAACAATGGGCTTTCATTGGTAGATGAGATCATAACACTACAACAGCATTATCCCGAGTTGGATGCTGCGCAGCTATATCAGTGCGCCACAGCACACGGAGCAGAGCTTTTCGGTTGGAATGATTTGGGAGGTTTCGAAAAAGGCAAAAAACCTGGCGTGGTGTTGGTAGATGGCGTGTCGAGCAAACGACTCGCCTGAAAGTCCATTAACCCAACTTTATTTTCAGCTTGGTGCCTGGCTTTATCACATCTGCATTGGGCAGCCTGTTGGTCTTCTTGATATCGTCTGCCGATACGCCACGGTATTTGCGTGCAATACTCCAAAGCGTATCGCCGGGTTGAACCGTGTGTACTACATATTTTACGCTAGGAGCCTTTTTTGCAGTCACGGGCTTTGCTTTTGCAGTCACAGGCTTTTCGCTTGCAGTAGGTGTAACAGCAACTTCAATAGGCTCCTTGGGTTTCGCCACAGAATCCAATCCGGCCACAACCTCTTTTTTCACATCTTCGGGCGTGTTATCATCATCATCCTCTTCATCCTGCTTCGGGTTGACCTTTATAGCCACCGTCTTTTTGACATTCACAAATACACGCAGCTGCTGCCCGGGATGAATCCTGTCTGACCGCAAGTTGTTCCATTTCTTAAGCTGTGTGTAGGTGGATTGGTTCTTTTTGGCGATACTGGAAAGTGTATCACCTGAACGAAAGCGTTAGGTCTTACACTGTTTGGTCCAAACGGTTTTATAAACCACTCCACTGTCGGCTTGGGCAACAGCGGGCGCTGACACGGGTGTGGGAACTTTGAAAGAAGGCTTCATGGCTCCGCAACCAATGGTTGAGTAGTAGGTGTTCATCATCCCTGCAACAATTTCGTTGCGCACAGAACTACTGCCCACTCCTAGAACGATGGAGATCAAGCGAACATCATCTTGTTTGGAAGTCGCCGCAAGGCAGAACCCTGCTCTACGGGTATATCCGGTTTTCAATCCATCTACATGATCGTCGTAGTCGATTACCAAACGGTTGTGGTTACGATGAATGGCTTTGGTTTTGTTGTTGCTGATTTCCGCATAGCCGATGGAGGTGATGCGCAAGATGTCGTCGTATTTCAAAAGCTCCAAACAAAGCTTCAACAAATCGTTTGGCGACGATTTGTTATCAAACTCTCTTATGGCTGCAGGTAGTCC
>JBKDSL010000142.1:0-1514 GCA_046340555.1 Bacteroidota bacterium | reverse complement strand
CTCGACTCAAAGCACCCCGATCGCATTCTCAGTACCTTGTTCATCACAGAGGGTGACTCGGCTAGTGGTTCCATAACTGTGGCAAGGGACGTATCATTGCAGGGCGTTTTCTCATTAAAGGGAAAGCCGTTGAATTGCTTTGGGCTAACCAAGAAGATCGTTTATGAAAACGAGGAATTCAATTTGTTGCAAAACGCCTTGAATATTGAAGACGGTGTGGAAAGTCTGCGTTATAACAGAATCGTGATCGCTACTGATGCCGATGTGGATGGCATGCACATACGACTTTTGTTGATGACGTTCTTCCTGCAGTTTTTCCCTGATGTGGTTCGCAACGGTCACCTTTACATTCTACAAACTCCGCTTTTCAGGGTTAGAAACAAGAAAGAAACCATTTATTGTTACAATGAACAAGAGAGGCTGCAAGCCATTGAGAAGTTGAAGCCGAAGCCCGAGATCACCCGATTTAAGGGATTGGGTGAGATATCACCCGACGAATTCAAGGCGTTCATAGGAAAGAAGATGCGCATCGAGCAGGTGGAGTTACAAGGCGAAACGGCTCTTCATGCATTGCTTGATTACTACATGGGTAAAAACACACCTGAACGTCAGGAGTTCATCATTAACAACTTGCGTTTGGAGGAGGAGCTGATAATAGAATCCACCACTCCTGTCGATGAGAAAACTGAAGAAGAAGTAGAGAACGCATAGTTTTTCATTTTCAAAATACAATAATTACAAAATGTCTGATAGTAATACCAATATCCCGGATCACCGCGACGCCAGCAGCGACAACACAGCCATCGGCGGCCTGTATAAGAATTGGTTTTTAGATTACGCGTCATATGTGATCTTAGAGCGGGCCGTTCCATATATTGAAGATGGATTGAAGCCGGTGCAGCGTCGTATCCTACACTCCATGTACGAGATGGAGGATGGCCGATATAATAAGGTCGCCAATGTTATAGGCAACACGATGAAGTACCATCCGCATGGCGATGCATCCATCGGCGATGCATTGGTGCAAATGGGTCAACGTGACTTGTTGATTGATACGCAAGGTAACTGGGGAAACATACATACGGGTGACAGTGCCGCTGCTGCTCGTTACATCGAGTCCCGCCTTTCCAAGTTCGCAAAGGATGTGGTCTTCAACCCTAAAACAACCGTTTGGCAGCTCTCTTACGATGGCAGGAACAACGAGCCGGTCACACTGCCTGTGAAATTCCCGTTGTTGCTTTCCATGGGTGTCGAAGGTATTGCAGTAGGTTTGGCCAGTAAGATCCTGCCACACAATTTCTGTGAACTCATACAGGCTTCGATCGATTCCATTAGAGGCAAAAATGTGGATTTGGTGCCTGATTTCCCAAGCGGAGGTATCGCTGATTTCAGTAAGTACAATGAGGGCTTGCGCGGCGGTCGTATTCGTGTTCGGGCACAAATCGAGCAAAAAGATAAAAAGACCTTGGTGATTCGCCAGATACCTTTCGGTACAACAACCACCTCTATTATAG
>JBKDSL010000141.1:0-7072 GCA_046340555.1 Bacteroidota bacterium | reverse complement strand
GAATAATTACAAAAGACGATTCTACTTTTCTTCATCTTCACTCTTATCATCCAAGCCCTGAATCAACTTACGGACCTCATCATCGGTTTGACGTAAGCGACCACGGCAAAACCCAACCAGGAACAAGGCGCGTTTCACCTTGATGGAGAGCATGTCAACATCGGCATCCCCAGACTCGATTTCGGACAATATCTCTTCCAATTCATCAACCGCCTCTCTATAGTTTTGAGGTTGTGATTGTGCATCTTCAGACGCGACTTTCGATTTTTCCTTCATATAATACAGTTGTTATTACATCACCCTGCTGCACCTCTGCCGGGCTTTTTATTGATTTTCCGTTTTTAGTGGTGATGGAGAACCCCCTTTTCAAAACATTGGATGGATCCAAATGCGCAATTGATTTTTCAAATCCTTCTACAACCTTCAATTGATCCGTGGTAATCCTAGATGGACAAACACGCAAAACTTTTTCAAATCGATCTAAGTTAGACTTCTCAAGGGATACCCTTGACTTACTCAATTGTCCGGCGTTGATAGATGCCTTTGCCAAGAGGAAAGTAGCCTTGGAAATCATCGTATTGGTATGTTCCCGAATGGAACGAGCCATGTCTGCCAAAAGTCCCAACTCACCATCCAACAAATCGGCAACTCCAACTTGAAAACGTGATGAAAGGTCTTCTAATTGTGCGCCTTCTTCTACCATGAATTCCTCAGATAATCCCGCAATGGAACGAAGCAAGTCCATAACCTTGTTTTCAAAAGTCAACATGTGTTCCACAAAAAAGTCGGCGGCATCCGTTGGAGTTATCCTATCAGCATAAGCCACTTCATCGGTAACACTGCGATTGGCGGTATGGCCGATTCCTGTGATTACGGGCAATGGAAACCGGGCAACAGCGCGCGCCATACGAACATCATTGAAGCAATTGAGATCTATGGATCCGCCACCTCCCCTAACAATCACCACGGCATCAAAATCATCTAGCCTTCGGAAAATGGAAATCAATTGCTCCACCATCTGTCCGGCGGCTTTATCTCCCTGAAGAAGGGATTGAAACAGTTCACAATGGAAACGGTAACCATAAGGATTACCTTCCAGCTTTTGCATGAAATCCTCGTAGCCTCTTGAATCGGATGCGGATATTACGGCCAAGCGCTGGGCCACAAAAGGCATGGGAATCTTGCGGTTGTTGTCGTAAACACCCTCCGACTTCAACATCGAAACGGCCATATCGCGCTCGATTTGAATCTGACCTATAGTATACTTTGGGTCGATATCTGAAATAACCAAACTGAGTCCCCATTTGATGTCGTATCTGACAACCGTTCTGAATAAAATGACCATGCCTTTGGACAACTCCATGCCAGATGCCGACTTGAACTTGTTGGACACAAAAGGCCAGGAAGAAGCCCATACGATACCTTTCATTTCGCAGGTTGGTGATGCTGCACCAACAGGCTTCTCGACCAACGAAATGTAGCAGTGGCCTTTGCGAACCGCCAAATCGGATATTTCTGCAACCACCCAAAAAGATCGCTCGGAGAAAGTCTGACGAATGGCGTTCGCAATACCGATGTTGATATCGGACAAGCGGAAAAATGATTCCTCGGAATTGGGAACTGCGAACGGGTTGTTTTGCATTTCTTCCCAAATTTATGAATTTCAATGGACTGAATGTTGCTCGTGGACCGAGTATGATTAATTTTACCGCACCATGCAAAACCAATACCATCGCATACAACTGTTACCTGGCAAAGAGCGCTCATTAAGAAATCGACATCCTTGGGTGTTTTCGGGCGCCATACAATCGGGGAAAAAAGAAGGACAAGAGGGAGGTTTGGTAGAAGTATTCGACAGTGAAGGAGATTATCTGGCAACTGGACATTTCCACCACGGCACCATTATGGTCCGGGTGATCAGTTTTGAGCAAAGAATAATCGACCAGGAATTCTGGAATGAAAAAATAGCCAAAGCCTTTGCTCTCCGCAGGGTGCTGGATCTTCCTGTTTTGGGTTTAACAGACGCTTTTCGATTGGTGCATGGTGAAGGCGATGGATTACCTGGCTTGATCGTTGATGTGTATGGCGATACAGCCGTCATACAAGCGCATAGCGCTGGCATGCGCCTTTCACTTCAACAAATAGCTACCGCTCTTCAAGCTGTTCCAAATTTGGGATTGAATAACATTTACGACAAAAGCTCTGAGTTCAGCGATCAACCCACTTCGCATGCGAACGGATGGCTGATAGGCGAAGGCGATGAAACCGTGATCCGAGAAAACGGCAACCTTTTCATGGTGAATTGGCGTGAAGGTCAGAAAACCGGATTCTTTTTAGACCAACGCGACAACAGGGCATTGTTGGCACATTATGCCAATGGAAAGAACGTGCTCAACACCTTTTGCTATTCCGGCGGATTCTCCATGTATGCATTGAAAGCCGGTGCGCAGCATGTTACTTCGGTTGACAGCTCTCGCAAAGCGATGGATTGGACCCAACGGAATGTGGAATTGAATGCATTTGAAACCAGCCGCCACACATCGGTTTGCGACGATGTGAACACTTACTTGAAACAAATACCTACAGGATTGCATGACCTGATCATATTAGATCCGCCTGCTTTCGCCAAGCACCTTAGTGCGGCTGACAAGGCTGTTGTAGGGTACAGGAATCTTAACGAAACAGCAATCAGGAAAATCACTCCAGGTGGCATAATCTTCACATTTTCCTGTTCGCAGGCCATCGACAAACAACTCTTCCGGAAAACCGTTTTTACTGCTGCCGCTAAAACAGGAAGGGATGTCAGGATTCTGCATCAACTTTCACAAGGAGCAGACCATCCTATAAACTTATATCACCCAGAAGGAGAATACCTGAAAGGTTTGGTCTTGCGAATCGACTGATATCAGTCGTGGAAATCGTATTCAAAACGGCTCACAGTGTTCTTATGGCTGGTGCCTCGGCCCGTATCCAACCAGAATTCTGTTTCGGATGTCAGAAAACCATTTTCATCATAGTCCATTGTGTTCCGCATGACCATGTTGCCATGCTCGTCAAAAATCTCTTCTGTGATGACTCTGTCGAGTGAGTCATATTCAAAACGAAGCAACCTAGTATTAAAGTCACGGATACGACGAACCACTACATTTCCGCGCTCGTCATATTCTGAAACAACCTCTGACAAAACTGTTCCTTGTGGGGTCAGCTCCGTGGCACGTATTACTTGACCGAGATCATTATATATGATGTCTGTTTTACCAATTGTGTTGGCGTCAGATGAAGTCACAATCTTACCTGAAGGCTTTCCTGGTGCTGCATAATTAACCTCTGACTTTTCTACAATTCCACCATCCGCATCAAATTTGTGATGTATCAATACATCTCCGTTTCCATCTAGCTCGAGCTGTTCTGTTGATTCCAACAGGCCATCCGCATCGTATCGTTTAATTGTTGTCGGATTCGAGTGGTTAGTGTAAAGGTATTCCACTCGTTCGCCGGCGTCATCCCCATAATACTTGGTTTCAGACAACACCCTACCCTGCTCATCTCTTACGTATTCCGTCTTTTCAGTTGAATCGAAAGGCTCTAGCACCAACGTGTGCATCATCAACCTACCATGCTCATCATACTCATATGTATTGATTTCGCATGAACCACCGTCCTCCCATTTACGGTTCTCAACCAGGTTGTCATTGGAGTCGAAAGTCCATTGCTCGACTAGGACCTCCTCATCAGCATTGCCACCAAAAGCCATCTGTCGCAAATTGGAAGCGAACTTCCGTTTGTTTTTCAATTTGATATCCTTGGACTCCATCATAACACTTTCCTGATTGCTGACAGCTTTTCTAAAAGCTCCTCCAATTGATCCAAAGGCAACATATTGGCTCCATCTGAAAGTGCTTTGGATGGATTTGGATGGGTCTCTATGAAAATACCATCCGCACCAGCGGCAATTCCCGCCTTGGCAATCGTACTGATCAGATGTGGTTGTCCGCCCGTCACTCCCGAACCCTGATTGGGCTGTTGGAGCGAGTGGGTGACATCCAAAACAACGGGGACACCCATTTGCTGCATCACAGGAATGCCACGGAAATCAACCACCAAATCCGCATAGCCCAACATCGTACCACGTTCAGTCAATACTACCTGGTTGTTGCCAGACTCTCTGATTTTGTCCACTGCGAAGCGCATGGATGATGCTGCCAGGAATTGACCCTTCTTCACATTCACCACCTTTCCGGTTTTAGCAGCCGCAACCAGCAAGTCCGTTTGTCGACAAAGAAAAGCCGGAATCTGTAAAACATCTACAACAGGAGCAGCAAGTGCCGCTTCTTGGCTCTCATGGATGTCGGTTACTACAGGCAGCTGTAAGTCTTTTCTCACCTTGCCCAAAATCTCCAAAGCCTTTTGATCGCCGATACCGGTAAATGAATCCAATCGAGTACGGTTCGCTTTGCGATACGATGCTTTGAATATGTATGGTATCTGAAGTCGTGAAGCAATTTCACTTATACGACCAGCTATATCAAACACCATCTGCTCGCTTTCGACTACACAAGGTCCAGCCATCAGAAAAAAATTTCCTGAATCCAAGTTTTTCAGATTCGGTATGTTCTTTATGTTATCCATAATCTAATTCTAGTTCAAATTTATAATTCAATTCATGTGTTTGGAAACAACTGCCGAGAAAGCATCATGCAATTTCCCGTTACTGGCGACAATTTCCTTGCCGAAAATATAGTTATCGCCTCCTTTGAAATCAGTTACCTTGCCACCAGCTTGCTTAACAATAAATGCCCCTGCGGCTACGTCCCAAGCATGCAGGCCGTATTCATAAAAGACATCGAAACGACCGGCTGCCAGCCAAGCCAAATCTACAGAAGCGGATCCGGGCCTACGTATACCATGGGTGTTTCGCATACAGTGATGAAAAATACCCATGTATGATTCCATCCTACTGAAATCCGTGTATGGAAATCCAGTAGCCACCAAGGATTCAGACATCGAATCACATGCAGAAACAACTATTGGCTTTTCATTTAAAAACGCCCCTAAGCCCTTGTGACTCCAAAAGCATTCATCCTGGTTCACTTCGTGCACGATTCCCAAAACAATATCATCACCATCGGCCAATGCCACACTCACCGCGTAACAAGGAACACCATGAACAAAATTGGTAGTGCCATCCAACGGATCGATGATCCAGCGGTAACGTTTTTCATGTCCGGATGCTGTTTCCTCTTCAGTAATAAAACCACATCCTGGAATCAATTTACCTAAACCATCCACCAACATGACTTCCGACTCCTTATCCACGAATGAAACCAAGTCGTTATAACCCTTCTTATGAACAGATGAAAGGTCAAAGCTCAACGATTGCTGCCGAATGAATCTTACAGATTGACCAACAACCTCGCGGGCGGATTTGGTTATGGATGAAAGAGAAATCAATTTACGATTTACGATTTACGATTGGACCAAGTTGTGTGTGAAGCTATGCTGCGCAGGATGATAGACTGACCTTGCTTGATATTGGCTGACAATGGACTCATCATTATTGCTTCATTACCTTACTTCTCTTACGCACCCATACAATTCCGGCTATTCCGGCTATGAATAACATGGAAGATATAATTTCAGCTTGGGTGATATCCAGAGAACCGAAATGGTATTTGGTATTTACTCGTATTCTCTCAATTAAAAATCTTTCAGTACCGTTCATCACCATGTAAATACAGAACATCAGTCCGGGTATTACGATCCTTTTACGAAAAGACCACAATACTGCAAAGAGGATGATACAAGCCAAAGACTCATATAAAGGAGTCGGGAAAACCGGTTCAGGCAAAACCATACAATGGTTGCCGACACAACCTTCCATCCGTATGCCGTCGTTTATTACGTTATGCGGGTAATTGTAAGACCAAAACCAGTCAGGAAGAAAACCCAACCAATCAGGTTTCGGAGCATTATTCACAATTCCCCAATCACCATCACCGGAAAGATGGCAACCCATTCTACCGGTTCCATAAGCAAGCATCAACCCTGGCGCAGCTGAATCAGCCATGTGAAAAAGATCCATTCCGTTTTTTCGGGCATACCAAAGTACAGCACCACCACCACAAATCAGCCCTCCATACATGGTCAATCCACTGAAAGAAAGCAAGGAACCGATAGGGTCTTGTATCAAATCATCGATATTCTCCAAATTATGAAAGATCTTCGCTCCTACTATTCCTGCGATGGCAGCAATCATGGTGATATTGCCTACGAGGTGAGCAACAGAAACCTCTTCGCTTCGCCATTCGGGTTTTTCCAAACGCGACTTATGTTTTTCATAGTAACGCATCGCTGCAGACCCAATGCCAAATAATATCCCTCCTAAAAATGAGCCTTTGCCAGAAAGCAACATGCCTTGAGTATCATTTACGAAGTCACCATAGTTCAAGACCACGTAGAGCAGCTTGTATCCGACAACAAATCCAACCAGGAATGAATAAATCAACTCAGAGGTTTTGGCAGGCTCGCCAACCAATGTCTTTATGGTAACAGGTTTAAAGAGTCCGAGCTTTTCCTTGCGACGCAGCTCCATCGACAATGTCCATGCAGCAAAGAAAAAGGAGCATGCCAACATGAAACCGAACGTTTGAATTGGCAGTGAAATATGAATGTCAAAAAGCTCCCGGAGCAAATCAGAGATGGTTGGAAACATAAAAGTCAGGAGAATAAAGTAGTAGTATTTGTTTTTTGCCCATGCCCTTCCAAAGCTGTCACGTTGCCATCTGCATCCGGACCGGATATGCGACATCTAACAACCTTGTTGACCAGCTCGCTGCTGAAAGGCGCAGAAACTCGGATGTAATTGGGAGTATATCCATGGATATATCCGTCCTTGTTTTCGGTTTCGAATAATACATCCAGCCAACGACCGGCATTGGTTTCCGAGAATGCCCTGTTTTTCTTTTCGGAAAGGATGCGCAGCATGCGATTGCGTTCTTTTCTAGTTGCAGGTGCAACGGCAGATTCCATGGTTGCGGCCAAGGTATTGTTGCGCTCAGAATAAGTAAATACA
>JBKDSL010000140.1:0-1458 GCA_046340555.1 Bacteroidota bacterium | reverse complement strand
CAATTACCCATTAAATCCATTGTGGTTTCTGCTTACACGGATATTCAAAACATCCGGACCGCCATGAACCGAGGTGCTTTTGACTTTATTACCAAGCCGATAGATTTTATCGATTTGGAAACCACCGTTGCCAAGACGTTTCATGCAATAGACGAATCAAGAATGGCAAAGGATGCGTTAGTGCAAAGAGATCAAGCAGTTACAGAGAAAGAAAAAGCCCAATCTTCCGAAAGGTTTAAGCAACAGTTCCTGGCTAACATGAGCCACGAAATACGCACACCTATGAATTCGGTAATCGGCATCACTAACCTGCTTTTGAAAACCGAACTGTCTGAACAACAGCATAAATACATTTCAATGATTCAGGCGGCATCAGAACAATTGATGTCCATTATAAATGACATCCTCGACATATCAAAGATCGAGGCTGGAAAAATGACCTTCGAGAAAATCGATTTCAATGTACGTCAAGTCATTGAAAATGTTAGAAACATGCTGATTTTCAAAGCTCAGGAACGAAGCTTGGAGCTTAAACTCAATGTCCACCATAACATTCCAAGCACCCTTTTGGGCGACCCGTCTAAACTCGCCCAAATCTTGATAAATTTAGTTGGCAATTCAATCAAATTCACACATGAAGGATTTATTGAAATAAAATGTGACATAAAATACATTTCCAATACTTTATGTGATATTGAATTTAGTGTTAATGATACCGGAATTGGAATTGCACAAGAAAAACTAAGCTCCATCTTTGAGAGTTTCACACAAGCAAATAGCGATACCAGTAGAAAGTATGGCGGTACCGGACTTGGCCTAACTATCTGCAAACAACTTGCCGAATTGCAGGGGGGCAACATCGGCCTTGAAAGCAAGATCGGCTTTGGAACAAGGTTCTTTTTCAATATCCCGTATGAAATCGGCACATCAAATGAACACAATGCTCTAACCGACAACAATTTAAATAGGTTCAAACTCACACCAAGCACTCGGATACTTCTGGTAGAAGACAATGATTTCAATAAGATTGTAGCCGAAGACACCATATTGGACCAGTATCCAGGGGTCCAAATAGAACACGCATCCAACGGCATAGAAGCGGTGGAAATGTTCACAAAAAACGACTACGACATTGTGTTAATGGATATCCAAATGCCTGAAATGGATGGCTATGAAGCTACCAGAACAATTCGTGCATTAGGCAATAAAAAGGCACAGGTGAGAATCATGGCAATGACCGCAAATGCTACTCCTGAAGAAATCTTAAAATGCTTTGAATCAGGTGTTAATGAGTATATATCTAAACCATTTATACCAGAAGAACTTTTTGAAAAACTGGAGACGCAGGTTGCGGCGGGAAAGGGCTGATTTAAAGTAAATCAGGACTTGCCGTCATTAATCCCAGTAGACTTCCTTTTATTTATTTCGTCCCTGATTTTGGAAGCCAATTCATAAGCT
>JBKDSL010000139.1:0-5142 GCA_046340555.1 Bacteroidota bacterium | reverse complement strand
ATCTGATTCTGTTATACAGTTTGACACAACAAGCAAACCCGATTTTATTGTCGCTCCAGAGACCGCTCTTCCCTCAGGCATGTGGGAGGAGGAATTGGCAGATCATCCGCAAACAAATCGAATTTGGAAATACCTGTCGGATAAAAAGTCAACAAGTCTGGTTATAGGGGCAGCAACTAACGCACTTTATCCAGACAGCAGCCGACGTACCCTCACCGCCCGTAAGTTTTTGGATGCTGACTTATATTACGATTCCTACAACACCGCACTCAATTACGGATGCGATAGCACTATCCAAAAGCATCACAAATCCAAATTGGTTCCTGGTGTTGAGAAAATGCCTTTTCCCGCTGTTTTTAAACATCTGGAAGGTTTGGCAATCGACTTGGGAGGAATGACTGGCAGCTTGGGAGTCCAGGATTTTCCTTCTGTTTTCACCAGCTGCGATAGTTTGCGAATTGCCCCTGTTATCTGTTATGAATCGATATACGGAGATTTTCTTTCCTACTCAATCCGCCAAGGAGCAGGATTGATTTTCATCATTACCAAGGATGGTTGGTGGGACGATACACCTGGCTACCGACAGCATCAAGCCTATGCCAGATTACGTGCGATTGAGTTCCGCAGAAGTATTGCAAGATCAGCAAATACGGGGATTTCCTGTTTCATAAACCAGCGTGGCGAAGTACAACAAGCTACAAGTTGGTGGGTGCCAACTGCCATTCGCCAGAAAATAAATTACAATTCAGAGCTTACTTTTTATGCTCGCCATGGTGATTTTCTAGGGACACTAAGCCTTTTTGGTGCTTTAGGATTCCTATTATGGTTGATCAGGGTCAGATGGCCTTTGAGGGGAAATTAGATAGAAGCTATTGCCATCAAAAGGAATTATTTAAAAAGACCATATCGGGCAATGCAATAAATGGCCCTGAATCCGTCTTTCCAACCTATTTTCTTGCCCTCCTCATACGTTCTACCATAGTAGGATATGCCTACTTCATATATGCGTATGCCTTTGATTCGTGAAATCTTGGCTGTTACCTCAGGCTCAAAACCGAATCTTTTTTCGTGCAACTCCAATCCCTGAATGATCTCACGTTTGAAAACCTTGTAGCATGTTTCCATATCTGTAAGGTTCAGATTGGTCATCATGTTGGACAGGAAGGTGAGGAACTTGTTTCCAATAGTATGCCAAAAAAACAAAATCCGGTGGGGTCGACCACCAGCAAATCGTGAGCCGTACACCACATCCGCGTGGCCGTCGATTATAGGTTGTAGTAATATATTGTATTCACGAGGGTCATACTCGAGGTCGGCATCCTGTATGATCACCACATCGCCTGTGGCATGACGAATGCCGGTATGTAAGGCGGCTCCTTTGCCTTTGTTGACTTCGTGGTTCAATAGCTGAAAAGACTTTTGAGGGTGTGAGGCCACATAAGCCTCCAAAGTTTCCCGAGTTCGGTCCTTGGAACAATCGTTTACCAAGATTATTTCCTTCTCAATATCATCCGTGAGCCTAACATTCAAAACTTTATCCAAAATGAGGTGTATGGTGGCCTCTTCGTTATAGCAAGGAACTACGATGGATAATTTGCTAATTTTACTCATTAATTCTTAGGTTGGCTTAATGACGTTTTACAAATGTAGCAAATAGTTTCATGGGAGCTAATTTCCTTACCGGACGGCGGTTGTTTTATTTGTTTATTACAGTAGGTTTTTTAGCGATTGCTTCATTTTTTTTATTTCGCTTATTTGTTCAGCGCCCACTAATCACTATTCCAAAGGAATTTAATGTCAGTGCATACCGGCTGTTGCCCGTGACTGATAAGTGCTACCAGGTCAAATATGATTTCGAATCCGAATCTGGTCCGAATATCAAAAGTCTAAAACGCGATGGACAAGATGAGCCAACCTGGGTTTTTGTCTTTACTGACAGCTTGGAGTATGGTCCCACATTTTCATCTAAAATCAAATCAATTTGTGAAACTGCCATCTTCGGCAAATTGGTTTTTACTTGTGATGTATTTGCATCGCGGCGTGACCTTCCTGTGCCTGTTGTAGTTTCTGTTGAATTCGAGGGTAAATCGCTTTTTTGGAAATCTGTAAACATGCCCATTGTTGAGTCAAAGTGGAAAAATGTTTCTATGGAATTCCTTTTGCCAGCCGATTCCTTGGACCCCGAAGCTGAGTTGAAGGTTTACATTTGGAACAATTCCAAGCATGCATTCATGATCGACAACATGCATGTTGATTTTATCTCGGGAGGTGGCGAAATCCAAGCATATGGGTTTTATCCAGAAAGGCATGTGTCACTTGATTTTGATACTCCTAATGAGCAAGATATTTCAAATGTGCATACCAATGGACCATCAAGATCAGGAAAGGGATCTTGTAAACTTGGGTTTTTTAATCCATTTAGTCCGGTTATTACGCGACGGGTTGGCGCGGTTGCAGATGGTCCCATGAAGGATGTAACGGTCAGGGCAGAGGTGTTTCCTGCCTTCGACAACCCGATATTGAATTTCGCCGTATCGTTGTCTGATTCCTCCGGTCAGGAGTATTTTTTCAAGGCTCGTTCCGACAGTCGCAAATACGAAGGAGGTAGGTGGACACCCATGAAGGCGAACATGGATTTACCCACTGAACGGATCAAGCCCAATGATGTGATATCCATTTATGTGTGGAACAAGGGATTTCAAAATGTATACATAGACGATTTCGAAGTCCAATTTGCCGAGTCAAATAAAAGGGTGGGGCAGAAGCCCGTAATTGATATGTATGCATATGGTGATAGAGGGTATGATTTTAAAACCAATGTACCCCCTTTCAGGAAAATCACACTAGAAGCTTTCCAAATCCAGGGTGTTTTATCGGTGTCGGATTCAATAGGCCATGATTTCCAAGTCAAGCCATTGAATGCTTTCGACAAAATTTTGGTAGGTAAGTTTGGAGCCGCTGGGTCAAACCAAAGCCAATTGGCAGTCTTGCGCAATCAAAACCTGTTTTTTTTCGGGTTGTGTAATGGGGAATCTGATTGGAGCCAACTAGCTCGTTTTTCTATTTCCAAAATCCATGGGTTGGATATGATGAACTCTACATGGATAGCTCAAGATATGAACGGAGATGATTATGATGAGTTGATAGTTTACAAGAAGGGGAACGATTATCTTCATGTATTGAGTCCAGATAGGAGCATCCCAATGGCTCCATGTAACTTCAGTATCTCTGGTTCGGTAACCGCTACCAAATTATCTTTAGATGCATCCGCCTCAGGGTCGGTTTATGATTTGATTGCTTGCAATGATTTTTTGGGCACAAAGGATCCGGAAATTTTGTTGGCAGATATGATGAATGGCAAATTTCTATTGTCAGATGCCAAGGGAGAGTTGATTTCGAAGGGTGAGAATGACTGTTTCAAATCCGCTAATCCTTCAGAGTTCATTGCTGATCCAGTTCAATTGTATTCCGCCAATGATAAAAAACAATTGGCAATCCGACCTAATGAATCCTCGGGCTTCAGTTATTTTGAATTGAATGACAAAGGCCCCAATTGGGTTGAGCAAAAAGTGCCTGGTTCTGATTTGTTACCCTTCTTGGGTTGTGATGAAATCATGAGTGGTTCCAATCAAAGGTCACCAAGTATTTTGTTTCACAGGACTGTTCCCAAGTTTGGACTCTTTGCAGTTTCCTGCGATCCTCTTTCAGGTTTTGCTATTCAAAATGAATTTGATTTTTCGGGATACACAGGACAGAAAAACCCCAAGTATTACGAGAAAAGGATTTTGTTTTCTGGTGATTTCACAGGACGAGGAAACAACGAGCTTCTCATTATTTCATCCAATTGTGGTGACGCTAAGTTTACGGGATTTGATTGTTCGAACCCCGATTGGTCAGCACCATTTCCACCTACTTGTTTCATTTTCAAACTCGATTGAAAGGGAATCCCATGAATCTTAGAAATCAATTCTGGTTCTTGCATTTTTTGCTTCTTATCACAATATCCGGATGTGATCAAGAAAAGCAGATTGGGAACGCAGGACAGTCCCCCTTTGAAGTCAAGGATTTCAATGCTTTGGCAAATCTATCTGTAGGAGACAATGATACCGTTTTATTGTCTCTTGACTACGCAGGTGCATTTGAAAGCGGATTTGAAATTCCTTCAGTCCGTCAAACAGAAGGAGGAAAGTTTTTGTTCGTTTTTTCCATCAAGAACAATACAGGGAAACCGGCTCGATTCAGATACAAGATTCATTACCAAAATGAGTCGTATAAGTTCAATGAATTCGAAAGTGATGGTAAGTTCAACCAATTGGCACATGAGAATTTTTATGGTAGTTGGGACGATACCACTTCTGGTTTTAAGCTCACGGAGGTAATTCCAGCAGATAACGGATTTCACACAGTGTCGGATTCATTCAAGATTATTGGTAACCCGAGATTCGAGCGTAAATGCTTCGACCAAGGCGCCAATCAGCGATGGAAAAGAAATCCTCGTGTTGGTCATTACGGTTTCCATGTGATCCTAGCTACCGAGCAAGCATATGATGGCTTACCTATAACGGCGGTTCATTTTAATAAATTCGATAGTTCAGGATTCACGAATCCGACATTTTTCTACTCTAAATACAAAGACAGTCATAATCAAGGAATTGCCTATGTCTCCTCAAAGAAAACGCTTAAAGTTGATGCCCGTCCAAATCCAGGGGCTGGTGTATACACTAATCCGTATTATTTTCCGGGCATCGATATAAGTGCAATGGGCAATGATTTTTGTGGGACTGACGATCGTCTTTACATGGATGCCGCCTTCGAGCAATTCATCAACAACGTCGATAAATCGATGCGATTCGAAAACATTCCAGTTGTTCGGGATATAATGGGTGATAACTATACTCAAACCGACTATAACTGGGAAAAGGCGTTTTATCGTAGGGATGAAACGGTATCAGTACTTCCAGGCATTGCCAAATATCCTTGCGAGACCGTTAGTTCTGATCCTGTTAATCGAAGTATCACCATGAGAAATCCCGGCACCAAGGAGGGATTATGGAAAAAGGAAAGTGTTGGTATAAGAACCCGTCACGGATTCACCTACGGTAAATACAGGTTGAAGTGCAAACTCACGGAACTCCTTAACAA
>JBKDSL010000138.1:0-3069 GCA_046340555.1 Bacteroidota bacterium | reverse complement strand
CCTGCATTGTCTGATACAAATAGTTGCCAAGAGCCGTTGGGTGATCCGCCTCCAGCGTTGATGGCGTTCAGGTTGGTGTTATTTGCGGCCGTGTATGATCCTGCAATACTGGGTGTACCGGTACCGCATACATTTTCGAGTTCGTTGCCTAATCCAAGATTGATGCACACATCCACGTTATCCCCATCGCAACCACTGAGAGAAGTGGGTACGCCTGGGCGGTCCATGAGGGTTACAGTTGTACCGCCGGGCGAAGTCAATCTCACCAAAAGATCACCTACCCAAGTATGGTCGATGGTAAAACAAACTGATGAAAGTTTGGCATCCACGCCAAGAGTGTTTCCTCCGATACCTGTAACGGTTTGACTGTTTGTGACACCGATCGGATCGCCGTCAGGTATGGCAACGTTCAACCCATTGAATGGGATTGTGTCATTGCAGCCGTTTGATGATGGTGGGCAGCTTTCAATGGTAATATCATCAACAAAGAAGTTGGTTATGTTACCATTTGCAGAGAACGTGGTGGAGTTGAATTCAACCAAGTGCGGGTTTCCATCGGCAAAAGACGAGAGGTTTACGGTTTGCAGCACGTAGCCTATGTTTCCGCAAACCGGATCGCCACCTGTTACAAGGAAAACCTGCTGTCCATCTACACGTACTTCAAGGAAGTCTTGTTGATCGTCGCATTTGGGTATCTCCAAATAGAAATTGAGGTTTACCGTATTGCCTGCGGGGAATGTAACGGTTTGGGATACGGAGCCGGTTTCAATGCCGCCTGCAAATCCTCCAAACCACGACCAAAAGTTTCCTGACCTTGGTCCAGTGCCACCGCCGTTTCCACAGCCTGCCAGGTCGCAAAGTGGGGTTCCGAAATTGGTTGAACTTTGACCCCAAGCTGGACCGTTTGGTCCGGCTTCGAAGCCGCCATCAATAGCGATATTTGGACAGCCGCCACCACCTGTCGTTGACAAGATTGAAAAGTCATCTACAAAAAAGTTGGTACTTCCGCCATTCACTGAAAACGTTGTGGAGCTTATCTCAATATCATGCGGCAATCCATCCGCGTAAGCGGATATGTTAATGCTTTGCTGGGAGTAGCCTAAAATACCACAGAGGTTGTTAGCTCCATTGGTCGAAAAAATCGTAGTGCCGTCAATTCGCACTTCGAGGAAATCTTGTTGGCTGTCGCAAATGATCTGTTCAAGCCAGAATGATAATGTGGTTGTGGCCCCTGCGGGGATAACAACTGTTTGTGAAAGTGTTCCGATTTCAATACCTCCGGTGAATCCTCCGAACCAAGCCCAAAAGCCACCAGTTCGAGGTCCGGTTCCGGTTCCATTACCACATCCTTGCAGATCGCAAATAGGTGTTCCGAAATTTGTTGATGACTGAACCCAAGCTGTTCCACCGCTGCCGGTTTCAAAGCCGCCATCAACAATCAATTGGGTTTGTCCCAGTACCAGACTTGAGCTAAAAATCGCCCAAGCTGTCAAAATGCATAACGTGTATTTTGATTTTCTCATGGTGATTTTTAGTCTATGATGGTGTATTTAGATTTGTTTTCTAGGATAAAACGCTGCCTGTCGGCCGGCAGATTTTGAAAATCAGCCCTGCTTATGGAGTATGGGTTTTCGCGTTTCAAAGGAGTACAAGAGCGAGCACCAGATGCGTGGCTATTCGAAGCAACAGCACCACGCTTTTGGCTGGCCAACTTCTTGTCAAGTTTGGCATTGGGGCCTGTCTCGGGGATTTGTACCTGTGTGCCTTCGGTTACAGTGGTTGGATGCTGCTTGTTTCCAGGCTTTTTGCTGTCGCTTTGGGCAGAGGCGGTTGATTGGGCCCACATCAGGACCAAAAACGCCAATAAAGTCATGAGGCTTTTATTTGACATGTTATTGATTTTAGTATTACTACAAATTTAGTGAATCAAAGGCAATTTGCCGTCAGGCTTTTGGGAACTTGAATTTGAATGCAATTTGAAGCCATTCATTCGGTTTGAAGTTTATTTTAAGCAATGGTGTAAAGTGGTAAATTTGGCTTTATGAAAAACACAAGTTATTGAAGCATATCGGCGTTTTAACATCTGGTGGAGATAGCCCAGGCATGAATGCATGTATTCGAGCCGTTGTTCGTTCCGCTATGGTATCGGGCTTGCAGGTCACGGGCATCATGCGTGGCTACCAAGGCATGATCGAGTCGGATTTTGTTCAGATGGATGGTCGTTCGGTGAGCAATATTGTTCAGCGTGGAGGCACTATCTTGAAGTCGGCCCGAAGCAAGGATTTCTTTTCTGCCGAAGGTCGGGCAAAGGCTTTCGGTAATATTCAATCTCACGGCATTGATGCACTGGTTGTGATAGGTGGTGACGGCACTTTTAGGGGAGCCGAGGAGTTTAGAAAGGAATTCGGCATACGCTCTATTGGAGTTCCTGGAACCATCGACAATGATCTTGCTGGGACCGATTATACGTTGGGATTTGATACCGCTGTCAACACCGCTGTCGACGCCATCGACAAGATTAGAGACACGGCCAATTCGCACGATCGTTTGTTTTTTGTTGAAGTAATGGGTCGCCACTCAGGCCATATAGCCTTATCGGTCGGTTTGGCATCCGGTGCTGAATCCATTCTGCTTCCTGAAACGGTAACAGATATTAATGCGCTGGTGGCATCACTTCGTTCTGGAGGCAACAAAAACAAGTCGTCGAACATTGTTGTGGTTTCAGAGGGTGATGAAGCAGGTGGAGCATTTAAAATGGCTGAGCAAGTTCGTAATCTCGCCCCAGAGTAGGATACCAAGGTTACCGTCTTGGGACATATCCAGCGGGGTGGGGCACCAACAGCATTCGATCGTATTTTGGGAACACGCCTAGGGGTAGCTGCTGTAGAGGGCCTTTTGGCTGGGAAATCCGATGTTATGGCCGGTCTTGTAAACAACCAAGTGGAATTTACTCCTTACGCAACCTGTGTTTCAGCCGACCATATGCCAGACAGGGAATTGATAAGACTAGCATATTTAACCAGCATTTAGAATTATGGCCAACATGTTAATTGCCGACAGCGGCTCAAC
>JBKDSL010000137.1:0-13993 GCA_046340555.1 Bacteroidota bacterium | reverse complement strand
TTCCTTAAAGAGAAAAACCCGAACATTAAAGTTTGGGGCATTGATACCTATGGCTCTGTTTTCAAAAAATATAAAGAGACTGGTATCTTTGACAAAAATGAAATTTACCCTTACGTTACCGAAGGTATCGGCGAGGATTTCCTACCAAAGAACGTGGACTTCGATTTGATTGATCATTTCGAAAAGGTAACTGACAAGGACGCGGCATTGATGACCCGTGAAATTGTCCGCCAAGAAGGAATTTGGGTAGGCAACTCCTGCGGTTCAGCTATGGCTGGATTGCTTCAGTTGAAAGACAACTTCAAAGAAGGAGAAACCGTGGTAATCATTTTCCATGACCATGGAACCAGGTACCTTGGCAAGATATTCAACGATGATTGGATGCGAAGCAAAGGATACTTGCCAGATGCCCAATAATTGAAAATGCCCGTATTTGAAGACCAGTTGAAGCGGAAGGTCCAATTGGATATTTATCCTCCTAAAAGGATCGTTTCGTTAGTGCCTTCAATCACTGAACTCCTGTTCGACTTAGGAGCTGCAGAAGAAATTGTAGGCATTACCCGCTTTTGCATCCATCCGGAAAGCAAAGTGGACTCTGCGAAAAAAATCGGCGGTACGAAAAACATCCTATTGGATAAGGTATTGGAATTGAAGCCCGATTTGATAATCGGATGCAAAGAAGAAAATACACAATCTGATATTGAGGCTTTGGAGGCCAAGAGGCCTGTTTGGATCAGCGATGTGAATACTTTAGATGACGCCATAAAGCTTGTTCATGAACTTGGCATCCTAATCGATCGTCAAGTCGCGGCTCAATCCATAACAGAAAGCATAAAAACGAACTTCACCAATCTTAAAGGTGCTCACAATACCAAGGTAGCCTATTTGATTTGGAACAGCCCCATCATGGTGGCTGCTAACAACACTTTCATACATGATATTTTGCAAAACATCGGTTTTGTGAATGTTTACGCGGACCAAACACGATACCCAACCACCACAATCGAGGAACTTAAAACCCTTAATCCTGATGTGGTACTACTCTCCTCTGAACCTTACCCTTTCAAAGATGAACACTTGAGATTTTTTTCGCAATCACTACCAGGGAGTAACGTGTTGCTTGTGGATGGGACGTACTTCTCTTGGTATGGATCCAGATTGATTTATGCGCCGGAATACTTCAATTCATTATCAAATTCCATGTTGACGACAGCGAAGGCATGAAACATTTGAAGAAGATATTTATTTCACTGATTATTCCCTTCAGTTTACTGCTGATGAAATCGAACTGCCTGGCTCAGAAGACCGGTTTGGTTCTTAGCGGCGGCGGTGTCCGGGGCATGGCCCACATTGGTGTCTTGAAGGCATTTGAAGAACACAATATTAAAATCGATTGTATAACCGGAACATCTGCAGGGGCTATTATCGGAGCATATTATGCTTCGGGCCTATCGCCTGTTGAAATTGAAAAAATCGTTTTATCCGACCAATTCCGTGATTGGGTAACAGGAAAAATCGGAGAAAACCTCGATTATTATTTCAACAAGCAAGACTCTGATGCTTCGTGGGTAACAGTTAAATTCTCTCTTGACTCCACACTAAAGGCCAGACTTCCCATCAGCGTTGTAAACTCAGCACGCACAGACTTTATGTTGATGGAAACCATGTCGCAAGCCATCGCAAAAGCCAACTATGATTTTGATAGTCTGTTTATACCTTTTAGGTGTGTGGCTTCGGATATCAAATCGAGGACTCCCAAGGTTTTCAGCGAAGGAGACTTGCCCCTTGCCGTACGCGCATCCATGGCATATCCTCTATATTTCACTCCTGTCACTGTTAACGATCAAATTCTTTTTGATGGAGGATTATACAACAATTTCCCAACAGACATAATGCTCAAGGAATTCAATCCTGACCTGATCATCGGAGTCAATGCAGGATCCTATTCCGACGTGCCGTTCGAAGACGATTTAATGTCGATGTTCATGACACTGGTGGTTCAACCGTCTAATTATTCGCTGCCGAGGGAAACGGATATGATGATCCACCCAGACCTGAGTGAAATCAGCGTATTTGATTTCACCAGTGTTAAAGCGGCAATTGATTCGGGATACAACTACACACTGCGTATTATAGATAGTATCCGATCAAAGGCGCCAAGCAATGACTTATTGAGCACTTCCGCTGAACTGAATAAAAAGAGGGATGAATTCAAATCCGGCTTTGCCAAACTTGAGATAGACTCTATCAAAACCACAGGGCTGAATGAATTCCAAGAGACTTACATCAGAAAGATATTAAGACCTTCAGATAAAAACTTTGCCACAGTCGAAAGCCTGCGTCCTGCATACTTCAGATTAATAACCGATAAAAACATCAAATCGGCTTTCCCCACTCTAAAATACAACCAGGGCTCAGGCAAGTTTGACATGAATCTGCTAGTGAAAAAGGAAAGTGATTTAAGTGCAGAAATAGGCGGCAACATCTCATCAAGCCCGATCAATCAAGCATTCGTAGGACTCAATTACCAGTTATGGCGTAATAACTCGCTATCACTTTCAGCAGACCTTTACTTCGGTAAGTTATATAATTCGGCCTCCCTAAAAATGCGATACGACATCAAAGGGCGCTTCAGCTGGTATTTGGAGCCTTCGGCCATCATCAATCGTTTTGATTTCTTCCGTTCCAGCAACGCTTTGCTAAACGACATCAAACCCGCATTCTTAGTACAGACGGATCAATTTTATGGAGCCAACATTGGGTTCCCAGCTCGCAATAAAGCGAAACTTGTGGTAACCACCGGCTACATAAGCCTTCAAAACAGGTACTATCAAACCAGGTTTTTTTCTCAAGAAGACATAAGCGACGAAACCAGGTTGGAAGGCGCGACTATTGGCGCGAACTTAGACCGAAACACTTTGAACAGAAAAATGTATGCTGCAGAAGGCACTCGCATTGTGATCTCTGGCAGACTGGTAAATGTTCGCGAAAATACGATACCAGGCTCCACAGGTTTCTTCGTGGACACTGTATCGGTTACGCATCAGTGGATGCAAATGAAAATCACTTATGACAATTGGTTCAAAAGAATCGGAGTCTTCAAGATTGGATACTATAATGAGCTTGTTTTTTCAAACCAACCCTTCATGGCCAACTACACCGCAACCACTTTGATGGCACCAGCCTTCCAACCTACTCCACAATCACAAACACTGTTTTTGGAACCCTACAGGGCACACAACTATCTCGGGATTGGCATAAAGACAGTGACCGACATTACCAAAGGCCTAGAGTTTCGAGCAGAGGCTTATCTTTTTCAGCCATTCCAAGAGATTCTGCCCAACAACTTTGATAAAGCCAAATATGGAAGCGCTTTGGATACAAGGTCCGCAATTGCCTCCGCAGGTGTAGTTTACCACACACCAGTAGGCCCGGCGAGCCTGTCGCTCAATTACTATGAAAGAAGAGAAGAGCCGTTTTCTGTTTTATTCCACTTCGGATACATCCTTTTCAACAATCGGGCTTTGGATTAATCAGGCTTGAGCGGTTGGGCCACCGAAGTTCATTGGAACAGCCATTCCTTCTGTGTTTTTGATTGTACCGTGGATTGCTTCAAACTTCGAAATATTATCACCCAAAGCCATTAGCAGTCGCTTAGCATGTTGTGGCGTAAGAACTATCCTTGATTTCACTTTTGCCTTGGGGATGCCAGGCATAACCTTTATAAAATCGATTACAAACTCACTGTTGCTATGCGTTATGATTGCCAGGTTACTGTAAACACCTTCGGCCATCTCTTCCGACAGCTCAATGCTCAATTGGTTGTTTTGATTTTCTTCCATCCGATTGTTGTTTAATGTTATGTTATTAAAAAGACTGCCGGCTGAAATTCAACCGGCAGTCCAATAATTATTGTATCACATGAGTTGTTGGCATCAACCTTCAACCTGTTGCTCTTGAGCTGCCTTTTTAGAAGCCATGAGCAAATCGTACTCTTCTTGGGATCCTACGATGAGTTTCTCGTATTCTCTCAAGCCTGTACCTGCAGGAATCAAATGACCAACGATCACGTTCTCCTTCAGACCAAGCAAGTGATCAACCTTACCGGCGATAGCGGCTTCATTGAGCACCTTGGTAGTCTCTTGGAAGGATGCAGCGGAAATCCAACTCTTTGTATGTAAAGATGCCTGGGTAATTCCCTGAAGCAACGGAACTGATGTAGCTGCCACAGCGGGACGAGCTTCCACAATCTTCAAATCCTTACGCTTTAGCATGGAGTTCTCGTCGCGCAGCCTACGAATACTGATCATCTGACCTTGCTTGAAAGATGAAGAATCGGCTGGGTCCATCACCACCATCTTGTCGATTATGCTGTCGTTCTCCTCCATGAAATCAATCTTGTTCACATGCTCTTTCTCGAGGAACTTGGTATCTCCTGGATCTTCAATAACAACCTTGCGCATCATCTGGCGAACAATCACCTCGAAATGCTTGTCGTTGATTTTCACACCCTGCAAACGGTATACTTCCTGGATTTCATTTACCAGGTATTCCTGAACCATGGCAGGCCCTTTAATGCTCAAGATGTCGGAAGGCGTGATGGCTCCATCAGATAATGGAGATCCTTCGCGGATGAAGTCGTTGTCCTGTACCAAAATGTGCTTGGAAAGTGGAACAAGATATTTCTTAACATCCCCATCGCGCGAAGTGATGACGATCTCACGATTACCACGCTTGATTCCACCATAAGATACCACACCATCGATCTCAGATACAATAGCAGGGTTAGAAGGATTACGGGCTTCAAATAATTCAGTCACCCTAGGCAGACCACCGGTGATATCACCAGACTTACCTGTGGTACGCGGAATCTTAACCAACACCTGACCACCTTCCACAGATTGACCCTCATTCACTACGATGTGGGCGCCAACCGGGATGTTGTATGCTTTCAACATCTCCTTATTGCGACCATCAGTCATGATCTTGATAACAGGGTTCTTGGTTCGGTCGCGGCTATCGATGATCACCTTTTCCTTGTATCCGGTTTGTTCATCAGACTCCTCGCGGAAGGTGATATTCTCTTCAATATGTTCGAATTCGATTTTACCTCCGATTTCGGAAACGATAACGGCGTTGTAAGGATCCCATTCGCAGATCAGCTGGCCTTTTTCAACTTGCATTCCGTTTTTGACATGCAAAATGGAACCGTAAGGAATGTTATTGGTAGCAAGTACTGCTTTTGTAGTGGGATCAATGATTCGAACTTCTCCTGAACGACCCAACACCACTTCAACATTATTCTTACCTGACTTGCTTGCGATGGTACGGACTTCTTCGAATTCCAATATGCCGCCAAACTTGGCCAGCAATTGAGATTCGGTAGCTGAACGAG
Source organism: Bacteroidota bacterium (assembly GCA_046340555.1). Taxonomy (GTDB): domain Bacteria; phylum Bacteroidota; class Bacteroidia; order AKYH767-A; family OLB10; genus JALRAP01. The sequence goes on along the minus strand of JBKDSL010000137.1, from coordinate 8,598 downwards.
ATGCGGTACCACCGACGTGGAAGGTACGGAGGGTAAGCTGAGTACCAGGCTCACCGATAGACTGTGCAGCGATAACCCCTACAGCTTCACCTTTACAAACCATTCGTCCTGTAGCAAGGTTACGACCGTAACACTTACCACAAACACCCATCTTAGACTCACAAGTGAGTACGGAACGGATTTCGACAGTTTCTATTGGGGATTTTTCAATGGCATCAGCAATGTCTTCGGTGAATTCGGCACCAGACTCGATCATAAGATCACCAGTAAGCGGATGGTAAATATCGTGTACAGAAACGCGACCCAATATACGGTCGTATAGAGATTCCACGACTTCTTCGTTGTTCTTGAGAGCGGTTTCAGCCAATCCACGCAACGTACCGCAATCCTCGTCGGTAATGATCACATCTTGTGCAACATCAACCAAACGACGGGTCAGATAACCAGCGTCAGCAGTCTTAAGAGCGGTATCGGCAAGACCTTTACGCGCTCCGTGTGTTGAAATGAAGTATTCCAAGATTGAAAGACCTTCTTTGAAGTTGGACAAGATCGGATTTTCAATGATCTCACCACCACTTGCACCAGTCTTCTGCGGCTTAGCCATCAGACCCCTCATACCACCGAGCTGTTTGATCTGCTCTTTGGAACCACGAGCTCCTGAATCCAACATCATATACACCGCGTTGAAGCCTTGACGATCGGTCGAAAGCTGTTTCATAAGTGTGTCAGTGATTCGGGAGTTTGCACGTGTCCAGATATCAATGATTTGGTTGTAACGCTCGTTTGGAGTAATGAATCCCATGTTGAAGTTGCCGCGAACTTCATCCACTTCATTGTTTGCCTTCTGAACGATCTCGGCCTTTTGTACAGGAATCATCACATCATTCAAGTTAAAGGAAATACCACCCTTGAATGCCATTTTGAAACCGAGTTCTTTGATATCATCGAGGAACGCAGCAGCTTTGGCGATTCCGGTGCGCTTTAAAACCTGACTGATGATATCACGCAACGACTTTTTAGTAAGCAGCTCGTTTATATAACCTACCTCTTTGGGAACAACTTGGTTGAAAAGTACTCGTCCAACAGTTGTTTCAATGAGCCTGTTGACTATTTGACCATCTTCCAAAACGTTGGTTTTCACCTTGATCCAAGCATGCAAATCAACACGTTTTTCGTTGTAGGCAATGATAACCTCTTGTGGAGAATAGAAACACAGTCCTTCGCCTCTCACAAGAACGGATCCATCATTTTTACGACCCTTGGTCATGTAGTACAATCCAAGTACCATGTCCTGGGAAGGAACTGTTACTGGAGCACCATTCGCTGGGTTAAGGATGTTATGAGACGCCAACATTAGCATTTGGGCTTCCAAAATAGCCGCGTTACCTAATGGAACGTGAACAGCCATCTGGTCACCGTCAAAGTCGGCGTTGAAAGCGGTACAAACCAAAGGATGCAACTGGATCGCCTTACCTTCAATCAGCTTTGGCTGGAAGGCCTGAATACCGAGGCGGTGAAGGGTCGGAGCACGGTTGAGGAGAACAGGATGTCCTTTCAACACATTCTCCAGGATATCCCATACAATAGCCTCTTTACGGTCAACTATCTTCTTGGCTGATTTAACGGTTTTAACGATTCCACGTTCAATCATCTTGCGAATGATAAACGGTTTGAAAAGCTCTGCAGCCATATCCTTAGGAAGACCGCATTCGTGAAGCTTCATTTCTGGACCTACGACAATTACTGAACGTGCAGAGTAGTCAACACGTTTACCTAAAAGGTTTTGACGGAAGCGGCCTTGTTTACCTTTGAGCGAATCAGAGAGTGATTTCAAAGCTCGGTTTGACTCGGTCTTCACGGCATTCATCTTACGGGAATTGTCGAAGAGAGAATCAACAGACTCCTGAAGCATACGCTTCTCATTTCGCAAGATCACATCAGGGGCCTTTATTTCAAGAAGACGCTTCAGACGGTTGTTACGGATGATAACCCTGCGATAAAGGTCGTTCAAATCGGAGGTTGCGAATCGTCCACCATCCAATGGCACCAAAGGACGCAGTTCAGGTGGGATAACAGGAACCACTTTCACAATCATCCATTCAGGACGATTTTCGATGTGATCATTGGCTTGACGAAACGCCTCAACTACCTGCAAGCGCTTGAGCGCTTCGTTTTTGCGTTGTTGCGATGTTTCGGTGCTGGCTTGGTAACGCAATTTGTAGGACAACTCGTCCAAATCCAATCGCGATAGCAATTCATGCAATGCTTCTGCACCCATCTTGGCGATGAACTTATTCGGATCAGTATCGTCTAGATATGAATTTTCCTTGGGCAGGGTATCAAGGATATTCAGATAGGTATCCTCATCCAAGAAGTCCATATGCTGAACACCTTCCTCGGCTTTTACGCCGGGTTGAATAACAACATAACGTTCGTAATAAATGATCTGATCAAGCTTCTTGGTAGGCAATCCTAGAAGATAACCGATCTTGTTTGGTAGAGAACGGAAATACCAGATGTGTGCAACAGGAACTACCAACTGGATGTGTCCCATGCGCTCACGACGAACTTTTTTCTCCGTTACTTCAACACCACATCGATCACATACGATTCCCTTGTATCGGATACGTTTGTACTTGCCGCAATGACACTCCCAATCCTTCACAGGACCGAAAATCCTTTCGCAGAACAATCCATCACGCTCCGGCTTATAGGTGCGGTAATTGATGGTCTCGGGCTTCAAAACCTCACCACTCGACTGCTCCAGGTTGTGCTCCGGAGAAGAAAGGCTGATGATGATCTTCGAGAAATTGCTTTTGAGTTTTACTTCTTTCTTATTGGCCATTTGGGTTGAATTCTTAGGTTAATGAAACGGTTTTACGAACTAGGTCTTAAGAATTACTCGAGAGTAACCTTCAAACACAATCCGCGCAACTCGTGCAACAGTACGTTGAATGACTCAGGGATACCCGGTGTACCGAGGTTTTCGCCTTTTACGATAGACTCGTATGCTTTGGCGCGTCCCATCACGTCATCAGATTTGACAGTAAGAAGCTCTTGCAGGATGTTTGCAGCACCGAATGCTTCGATAGCCCATACCTCCATCTCCCCGAAACGCTGACCTCCGAACTGCGCCTTACCACCAAGCGGCTGCTGGGTGATGAGCGAGTATGGTCCGATTGAACGGGCGTGCATCTTATCGTCAACCATGTGACCGAGTTTCAACATATAGATGATTCCTACGGTTGCAGGCTGATCAAACTTCTCCCCTGTTCCACCATCATACAGATAGGTAGATCCGTAACGAGGGATTCCAGCCTTTTCGGTGTAAGAATCAATATCAGCCATGGAGGCTCCGTCGAAAATCGGGGTAGCGAATTTCATCCCCAACTTCTGACCAGCCCAACCAAGAACGGTTTCATAAATCTGACCAAGGTTCATACGGGATGGTACACCAAGCGGATTCAGTACAATATCAACAGGCGTTCCGTCTTCCAAGTATGGCATGTCTTCGTCGCGAACTATACGGGCAACGATACCCTTGTTTCCATGTCGACCTGCCATCTTATCACCAACTTTCAGCTTACGCTTTTTAGCGATATAGACTTTAGCCAACTGCATGATACCGGAAGGTAATTCATCACCCACTTGGATGGCGAACTTACGACGCTTGAATCCACCAATAACATCGTTCACTTTGATGTTGTAGTTGTGGAGCAGACGCTTAATCTGGTCGTTTTTGTCTTTATCTGTTGTACACTTGTTTGGGTTGATATTGGTGTAATCCAAATCAGACAGAAGCTTCTGGGTAAACTTAGCTCCCTTAGGAACCAATGTCTCCTTGAAATTATCCATTACACCTTGAGATGTTTTTCCACTCACCAGAGCGAAAAGCTTCTCAACCAACTTGGCTTTGAGTTCTACTAGAGCCTTATCCTGCTCACCATCAATCTTAGCGATAACAGCCTTCTCATCACTCTTTCCGCTCTTATCCTTAACTGCGCGAGAGAATAGTTTTTTGTCGATCACAACACCTCTCACAGATGGTGGCACTTTCAAAGAGGCGTCTTTTACATCACCTGCTTTGTCACCGAAAATCGCACGAAGAAGCTTTTCTTCAGGAGATGGATCAGTCTCACCTTTTGGGGTGATTTTTCCAATGAGGATATCTCCTTCTTGTACCTCTGCACCCACACGGATCAAACCATTCTCATCCAATTCACGGGTAGCTTCTTCACTTACATTGGGGATATCAGCGGTAAGCTCTTCCAATCCACGTTTGGTGTCACGCACCTCGATACTGTATTCGTCAACGTGTATGGATGTGAAGATATCTTCACGAACAACACGCTCAGATATCACGATGGCATCCTCGAAGTTGTAACCTTTCCAAGGCATGAATGCCACTTTCAAGTTACGACCAAGTGCCAATTCTCCGTCTTGAGTTGCATATCCTTCGCAAAGAACCTGACCTGCTTTAACTTTTTCGCCCTTACGAACGATTGGCTTCAAGTTGATACAGGTGTTTTGGTTGGTCTTTTGGAATTTAATCAGATTGTAGTTCTTCAAATCATCATCGAAGCTCACCATCTTTTCCTCGTCGGTTCTAACGCTGCGGATTACGATTTGAGTTGCATCAACATATTCCACCATTCCATCATGCTCGGCATTCACCAAAACGCGTGAGTCGCGGACCACGATCCCTTCCAAACCGGTTCCCACAACAGGAGACTCGGGGCGAAGCAATGGAACGGCTTGACGTTGCATGTTTGATCCCATCAATGCACGGTTGGCATCATCATGCTCAAGGAAAGGAATGAGCGATGCGGCTATGGATGCAATCTGATTGGGAGCAACGTCCATCAATTGTAGTTTCTCAGGCTCTACTTCAGGAAAATCACCTTCATAACGGGCCTTAATACGTGCATCTTGGAAATTACCCTTGTCGTCGAAGTTGGAAACAGCCTGGGCAATAACCTTGGAATCCTCTTCTTCAGCAGTCAAATAAACAACCGGTTTTTCAACTTCCACTTTACCGGATGCGATTGTACGGTAAGGAGTTGAAATGAACCCTAGGTTGTTGATTTTTGCATACACGCAAAGCGATGAGATAAGTCCGATGTTCGGACCTTCAGGAGTCTCGATGGTGCACAAACGTCCATAGTGTGTGTAGTGAACGTCGCGAACTTCGAATCCGGCGCGTTCGCGCGAAAGTCCACCTGGTCCAAGTGCCGAGAGGCGGCGCTTGTGAGTGATTTCAGCCAACGGATTGGTCTGGTCCATGAACTGTGAAAGCTGATTCGTACCGAAGAACGAATTGATCACCGAAGAAAGCGTCTTGGCATTAATCAGATCAGCAGGAGTGAAAACCTCATTGTCGCGAACGTTCATACGCTCACGGATGGTACGGGCCATACGGGCCAAACCAACACCAAACTGGGAGTACAATTGTTCACCAACCGTACGAACGCGACGGTTGCTCAAGTGATCTATATCATCCACATCAGCCTTTGAGTTAATGAGCTGAATGAGATATTTGATGATGCAAATAATATCCTGCTTGGTAAGAACCTTTACATCTTCCGCTGTATCAAGACCTAGTTTGCGGTTGATACGGTAACGACCCACTTCACCGAGATCATAACGCTTATCGGAGAAGAACAATTTGTCGATGATGCCGCGAGCGGTCTCCTCATCGGGTGGTTGTGCGTTACGTAACTGAAAATAGATATGTTCAACGGCCTCTTTCTCAGAATTGGATGTGTCTTTTTGCAGTGTGTTGTAAATGATGGCGTAGTCTGCGGAATTCGCATCTTCCTTATGGAGGATTACAGTTTTCACACCACTGTCTACGATCATATCGATGTGGTCGTCTTCCAAAACGGTTTCGCGCTCAAGGATCACCTCGTTACGCTCAATGGAAACAACTTCACCGGTATCCTCATCAACAAAATCCTCCACCCATGACTTGAGTACACGGGCAGCGAGCTTACGACCCACTACCTTTTTGAGTGCGGCCTTACTTACTTTCAACTCATCGGCCAGTCCGAAGATTTCCAGAATGTCTTTGTCAGTTTGGTAGCCAATAGCACGAAGCAAAGTGGTAACCGGGAATTTCTTTTTACGGTCGATATACGCGTACATCACATTGTTGATGTCGGTAGCGAATTCGATCCAAGATCCTTTGAATGGAATTACACGGGCAGAATAAAGTTTTGTTCCGTTGGCGTGGCGGCTTTGGCCGAAAAACACTCCAGGTGAACGGTGCAGTTGCGAAACGATTACACGCTCTGCCCCATTGATCACAAAAGTGCCTTTCGGAGTCATGTAAGGAATGGTACCGAGGTACACGTCCTGGATGATGGTTTCGAAATCCTCGTGATCGGGATCTGTACAATAAAGTTTGAGCTTAGCCTTGAGTGGCACGCTGTAAGTTAGTCCACGCTCAATGCACTCCTCTAGGGAGTAACGGGGCGGATCTACGAAATAGTCAATGAATTCGAGTACGAAGTTGTTTCTGGAATCGGAGATCGGAAAGTTCTCGCTGAAAACCTTGAACAGACCTTCGTTGTGCCTGTTGTCTGATGTGGTTTCCAACTGGAAGAAATCCTGGAAGGATTTCAGCTGAATCTCGAGGACGTCAGGATACTCGATAGACTGTTTACTCGAGGAGAAGTGGATACTCTTAACGCTGTTCTTCAGGGGTGAATTTTGAATTGCGGCCAAGGGACTGGGTTTTTAAAGGATTATGATTTGATTCAACACACGATAAACCGCTCATGTTACCACGTCGGTTTACAAACTATTAAAGACCTCTGCTTCCGCCGAGGCGGATGCAGAGGTCTGGACTTAAGCGTCAGAGGGTGATCCTATTACTTGACTTCAACCTCAGCGCCGGCTTCTTCGAGTTGTGACTTAAGAGCAGTGGCTTCGTCTTTAGAAACACCTTCCTTAACTGGCTTGGGTGCTCCATCAACGAGGTCCTTGGCTTCTTTAAGTCCCAGGCCGGTAAGTTCTTTCACAAGTTTAACAACTGCGAGTTTGTTAGCTCCACCTGCCTTCAAGATAACATCGAAAGATGTTTTCTCTTCTGCGGCGGCTCCACCACCAGCTGCTCCACCGCCAGCTATCATTACAGGTGCTGCTGCTGCGGGCTCGATGCCATACTGATCCTTCAGGATCTTAGCAAGCTCGTTAACTTCTTTTACAGTCAGGTTAACCAACTGTTCTGCGAATGCATTCAAATCTGCCATTTTATTGATTGTTTTTAAGTTACTAATTGATTGATTTTGGGTTTTAATTTATGTGCTCGACCCGATATCCAAACAGTGGAAGCTCTACTGGAACCGGACCGCTGGTTTCTTTTATCCTCTTGATTCGAGGGTTTTGAGAATGCCTGAGAGTTTCTGGCCACCACCTTGCAAGCCGGAGATGACATTTTTCGCAGGAGATTGGAGCAATGCGATGATATCGGCGATCAACTCGTTCTTCGACTTGAGTGAAGCCAAGGCTTCAAGCTGATTGTCGCCTAGGAACACCGCTGAATCAATCCATGCACCTTTGAGAACGGGCTTGTCGTTGGTTTTGCGGAAGTCTTTAATCACCTTGGCTGGCACGTTGCCTGTTTCGCAATACATGATGGCCGAAGTACCCTTAAGTGCGCTGTGCATTTCAGAGTAGTCGCCTTCCAACTTATCGAGCGCCTTACGGATCAAGGTGTTCTTGGTAACGCACATCTTAATGTTCTTTTTGAAACACTCGCGGCGCAGCATATTGGTCTTCTCCACGGTTAATGCGGAGATATCGGCGATATAGAAGTTTCCGTATTTGTTCAGATCAACCACCAACGAGTCGATGATCTGGTTTTTTTCTTCCCTTGTCATTTTTATAGAGGAATGTGAATGTTAGTGAATAATTACCCGGCGATGGATTTAGCGTCGATGCTGATACCAGGGCTCATTGTGCTCGACATAGAGATGCTCTTGAAGTATGCGCCTTTGGCAGCCGAAGGCTTCAATTTGGCGATAGTGTTCAACAGCTCGTTGGTGTTTTCGTAAATCTTTTGAGCATCAAAAGACACTTTACCAACTGAAGCATGAATGATACCAGTCTTGTCTACTTTGAAGTCGATCTTACCAGCCTTCACCTCTTGAACAGCCTTACCTACATCGTTTGTAACAGTTCCAGTCTTGGGATTTGGCATAAGGTTACGCGGACCAAGAACCTTACCTAGTTTACCAACCTTTGCCATAACAGCAGGCATGGTGATAACAACGTCCATATCAATCCAACCGCCTTCAATCTTAGAGATGAAGTCGTCCAAACCAACATAATCGGCACCGGCATCGCGTGCTTCCTTCTCCTTGTCGGGAGTGCAAAGCACCAACACCTTAATGGTCTTACCAGTACCATGTGGCAGGGTAACAATACCACGAACCATTTGGTTGGCCTTACGAGGGTCTACGCCCAATCGCACAGCCACATCAACCGATGCATCGAACTTTGTGTAGTTGACTTCCTTTACTAATTTGTAAGCATCTAATAGTGAATATTTCTTGTTGGCATCTACTTTAGTTAGGAGAGTTTTGTGTTTTTTTG
>JBKDSL010000136.1:0-11195 GCA_046340555.1 Bacteroidota bacterium | reverse complement strand
ATTGCTCGAGCTAAAACTGATCGCCGATGTAGGTTTAGTGGGATTTCCGAATGCAGGGAAATCTACTTTGCTCTCCGTTGTATCAGCTGCTAAGCCAGAAATCGCCGATTACGCCTTCACTACCCTAGTACCCAACTTGGGAATCGTATCCTATCGCGATGATCGCTCTTTCATCATGGCCGATATACCAGGTATCATCGAAGGTGCCCACCTGGGCAAAGGACTTGGACTTCGTTTCCTCCGACATATTGAACGCAACGCGGCACTCCTTTTCATGATTCCAGCTGATTCCAAGGATATCAAGGAGGAATACAACATCCTCAAGAACGAATTGCGGGAGCATAACCCAGACCTACTCGACAAACGTCGTGTATTGGCGATTACCAAGTCGGATATGCTTGACAAAGAACTGCAAGATGCACTCTCGAAAGAGCTTCCAAAAGACAAACTGAGCGATGGCTCTGCCATGCCCACCATTTTCATCTCTGCCGTGGCCAACAAAGGCATCACGCAGCTCAAAGACCTGCTCTGGGAGGCCCTCAACAAGCCGTAGATTTGTTTTTACGGATTTCGTTTTTATTTTTACCCTAATCAATCTACCATGTACGAAGCGCTTGTCAGTTTCGACCGGAACCTATTTTTGGCACTAAACAGTTCGTTAGGGCCAACTGCCGATGCCTTTATGGTATGGGTGGCTGATCGTTTTATATGGATTCCGTTGTATGCTTTTTTGGCGGTGGTATTGTATCGGAAATTCGGTTTACAATCACTATTTATGATCCTTTTTGCCGGGGCCATGATATTCATGAGCGACCAAGGCTCGGTGATGCTCAAAAACGCATGCATGCGCGAAAGACCCTGTCATGATGACACCATCTCTCTCATGGTACATACCGTAGGCAACCGTTGTGGCGGCCAATACGGCTTTGTGTCCTCCCATGCCGCCAACACCATGGCGCTATTGACTTTCATGATCCTGCTGCTTCGTAACAGCAACAAATACCTCACTGCTGGCTTAGCGTGCTGGGTAATACTGATAGGTTACTGCAGGATTTACCTTGGAGTGCATTTTCCGGCTGACATAGTGGGAGGTTGGATGGTAGGCATCTTAGATGCATTCCTCACCTACGGCGGCTACCGTAGCATCTTTCCCAGTCCGAAAGCCAAGGAATTCCTATGAACACCCTATTGGCAGTTTTCATTGGCGTTGGCTTGGGCAGTTTAGCCCGCTATTCCATGAGCTTACTTACCACCCGATTTCAATTGACCTAGTTCCCCTGGGCTACGCTTGTTTCCAACACGACAAGCTCGCTCATCATTGGCATATTGATCGGTGCCCAATTGGCTGGCAAAGATGCAAGCAACAGCATTTGGAAAAACTTCTTGGCCATCGGTTTCTGTGGAGGATTCAGCACCTTTTCAGCGTTCAGCATGGAGACGGTTGAGCTGGCAAAAAGCGGATTCATACAACAAGCTTTGATGAACGGAGCAGCGAATGTTTTTCTCAGCATTTTAGCAACGCTGTTGGGGATTTGGATCGGCCGTCAATTGGTTTCTTGACGTTGCTCCAAACCACCTAAACAACGTACTACGTCATCATCCGTTACCTCAGAAAAGTCGACATAAAACTGACCTACACTCGAGATATTGTTGTCGGCATGCAGCACTATGGTTTCGTCGGCCACTTGTTGAACCAGCTTCAAGGAGGATGGTGGCGCAACCGGTACGGCAACTATGATGCGAGCGGGATTTCGCTTCCGTAACATCTGAACAGAGAGCCGCATGGTTAAACCGGTCGCAATACCATCATCCACCACAATCACCGTTTTACCGTCGATATCAGGTTGCGTGCGCCCTTGCATGAAACGGTTTTCCCTTTCGGTGATGGATGCGCGGATGCGAGTCAGCTCTCTTTCGACATAGGATTTGGGAACATCGTAATGCTTCTCATCCACATAAGCCATGCTACTTCCCACTGCTCCTATCGCATATTCGGGGTTCAACGGATGCCCGATTTTCTTTGCAATGAGCAACCCGTGCTCCCATCCGAAATGATTGGCAATGATACACCCCATCGGCACTCCACCACGAGGGATGGAAAGCACCACGACCTGCTTTCCTATGAGTTTTTCGAGCCGTGGTATCAACAACAATGCCGCGTGCTCCCTATCTTGAAACATCATATTCGTAGTGGTGTGAATGTACATGTGTGGAGAACCAATCAGACGACACGCGGGCAACTTCTTCCAACGCACCTGGTTCTTCAAAAAGATGTGTGGCACCAGGTACAACATGCAACTCCTTCTCGCAATGCAACAGCATCATGGCACGTTTATTCAACCCCACAACCTGCTTGTCGGCACCACCAACAATCATCATGGTTGGACACTCCACCAGCTCCAAAGAATCCCAAGCCAAATCAGGCCTGCCACCTCTTCCAACAACTGCAAAAACATGTTTGCCTAAGATGGCAGCAGTGCGCAAAGCGGATGCAGCACCAGTGCTGGCACCAAACAAACCGATGCGTTCGAAAACCGTTTCATGTTTGATTGAAAAATACCGCACCACATCCAACAGCCGCACTGTGAGCAAACTGACGTCGAAACGGTTTTGCTGGTAAAAATCCTCTTCTTCCGTCAACAAATCAACCAAAAATGTGGCAAACCCTTTTTGCTGCAATGATTCTGCTACAAAACGGTTACGCGGACTGAACCTGCCGCTACCACTTCCATGCGAGAAAACCACCAAACCCAGGTTGTTTGATGGCACCACCAATTCGCCCGTAAGGAGTACGTTGCTTGAGGTGATGGTTACAATCGATTTTTCAATATTTTTCATGAACCAAAAGTAACGTCGTAATGCTCGTTTGAAATATGACAGCCATCAGCCAAGTCATAAGACAAACATCACATCTGATTCCTATTTTTGCCGAAAACAGGGCTATGAGACTTCCACTTTCGATCATACTTACATTATCCTTCACCACATCTTTCGCTCAGGAATTCAAGGCCGAGCAGGAACGACCCAAGCTGGTGGTGGGCATCATCATCGACCAGATGCGATATGATTATTTAACGCGCTACTGGGACAAATTCGGCGATGGTGGTTTCAAGAAACTGGTAAATGGCGGATTCAACTGCACCAATACCCACTACAATTATGTGCCGACTTATACGGGTCCAGGCCATGCCAGCATTTATACCGGTACCACACCCGCCATACACGGCATCATTGGCAACAATTGGTATGAGCGTAGTGAAGGTAAAGGAGTTTATGTTACCTCCGACTCCACTGCGAAAGGTATTGGCTCGGATGGATTGGCAGGCAAACAATCGCCATCACGACTACTCACCACGACTATCTCAGATGAATTGCGACTTTGGAGCAACTTGCGCTCGAAGGTGATTGGTATTGCACTCAAAGACCGCGGAGCCATATTACCAGCCGGGGCATCCGCCAACGCGGCCTATTGGTACGATGGCATGTCGGGAAAATGGATTACCAGCAACTGGTACATGAATGAGATGCCTGCATGGGCAAACCGATTCAATGAACAAAAGTTGCCAAACGAGTATTTATCAAAACCTTGGAATACACTTTTGCCAATTGAGCAATACACCGAAAGCACTCCCGATGACACACCTTACGAAGATCTTTTTCCAGGAGAAACCAAACCAGTCTTTCCGCATGATTTGAAAGTTGGCGGAGCGAAACCGTATGATTTGCTGAAGTATAGTCCGCTTGGCAACACCTTCACCATGAAATTCGCATTAGAGGCCCTGAGAGGAGAGCAGCTGGGGCTGGATGGCTTCACCGATTTGCTGGCTGTGAGTTTTTCAACTCCGGATTATGTAGGCCATCAATTCGGGACACATGCAATAGAAACGCAAGACATCTACCTCCGTCTTGACCGCGACCTTGCCACCATGATTACGCTGGTTGAAAAAGAAGTTGGAAAAGAAAACGTACTATTCTTTCTTACGGCCGACCATGCCGCCATACCGAATGTGGGTTTCATGCAATCACACCAATTGAATGCAGGCATCTTCAATGCGTTGGCGGCCTCAGATTCGCTATCAAAACACTTGGTTTCGAAATACGGTGCAGGAAACTGGATTTTGGATTTCGAAAACGACCAGGTGTATCTAAACCATCAGCTCATTGCCGATAGTAAACTGGATCTTGAGTCGGTTTCAAAAGAATCCGCGCGTTTCCTTGCAGGAATCAAAGGCGTGTCATGGTCCCTTACGGCGCGAGAGCTGTATTCAAACGAATACACATGGGGAATCAAATCGCTGGTGCAAAAAGGCTACTATCCGAAGCGTTCTGGCGATGTGGTTATCATCTTAGAGCCCGGCTTGGTTGAATACAAAACCAAAGGCACTACACACGGTGCAGGATATACGTATGACACACACGTGCCATTACTTTTTTACGGCTGGCGTATAAAGCCTGGCATTTTGCAAACAGAAACGTGCATTACCGATATCGCACCAACGGTATCCAGAATACTCGGCATCCAACCACCGAACGGCACAACAGGCAAAGTAATCGGACCAGTACTTGAAAACATATCTAAAAACAAATAACATGAAAACCACCGACCGCTATGCGTTAATGCTTGCAGGTATTCAAATCATCATCTCATTGATAATATTCGGTTTGGGAATGGACAGTAACCAGACCGTTCAAAATATGATCATGGTTGCAACATCCGTTGTCACGATATACGTCTGCCATGTGAACGTGCGTGATTTCCGTAATTTGGAAAACAACGGCTACCTCACCATTGGCGAAGGCTTGCAAAAAGGATTCGGACTCGGATGGAAGTCGGGCACCATCACCGCCGCTTACTACTACATGTACTACAAATTCCTCAACCCGGAATTCATGGAGAATATGCTCGTTTTACAAGAAATGAAGCTTGAAGAACAAGGACTATCTCAAAAAGAGATTGAGCAGGCCATGTATTTCGCCGATATGTTTTCCGGTCCAGGCATGTTGGCAGCTGGCAGCCTAATCGGAATCGTAATTTTCATTTTCATACTTTCACTTATTTCATCCGCCATCCTGAAAAAGGAAAACCCAGACGCGAGCTGGAAGTGAGGCAGCAATAGTTTAGTTTGAATCGGGTCAAAATCATTTGAGGACAAATTAGAATTCGGATTAAACGGATCTCGACGGATTTGATTGGATTCAAAAAATAGATCCGCGTAAACTTTTTAATTGGTCCTCGCCTGAGGCGAGGACCACGAATATTCGTTGTTTCTACTGGCTCAGGAAGCAGCGGGCGATAGGGTTTACGCGAGTTTCATCTAATCAGGAACGGGTCTTAATGACTTCGAATCGTGTTTTGAGGCTCATGAAAAAACGCTCCAAAGTATGGTAGCTTATAAACGCAACAACAAAGGTTAACACCAAATTCAATATCAGGAGCACAGTGAAATTGTTTAATGGCTGTGGAAGCATTGGCATAATTTTCCTGTCTATGATGATAACCATAAGCGCCCCATACATATACAGCCCGTAAGATATTTTGCCTAGAAAATGCAGTATGTTCTTTTTTGAGAAGCGTATGAGCGGCTTTTCATGAAACATGAAATTGAGCATGGCAAATGCGACTATGCCCACATACAAGTATTTTCGGAAGCATGCCAAAAACATTCCCTCGTAATTGTTGTATGCCTCATAGCCGAACACGGCAATGAAAAGCAAATAGGCCGACCACCGGTAGTAACTGGAAATCTGTAACCTGATAGGGCGCTCATGGTAAAAATAGGCGCCGATAGCTCCTATGGCCAAGGAATCCATGCGGCTTAAGGTATGTAAGTATTGATAGTAATAACCCATTCCATAATGGGTAAACAGCCCTCTGGAAATGATACTGGCCAGTATTACAAAAACAAAGAACTTGACCAAATGCCTGTTAGGGATGAATGCTATAATGAACGGCCAAACGAGGTAAAAATGCTCCTCAACGCAAATGGACCAAAAATGAGCGAAAGGATACACCCAATATTCAGATTCAATAGTTGCGAAATTGTTCAGGAACAACGCGGTCATCAAGTAAGGCGGTTCCATGCCCGTTTCGAGCCATTTGACGAGAAAAGGAGCCAATGCCATGATGAAAAAGTATAGCGGCCAAATCCTTAATGTTCTTCGGATGTAGAAGTTTCCCAGATGTATTTTTCCCTTGGCGGACTTCTCAACCAATAACAGGTAGGTAATCAGAAATCCTGAAATCAAGAGGAACACATCCACCCCAAAGCCGCCGTTGCGCATGATGTAGTAAATGTATTGACCTCCAAAAGTGAGGCTATTCGTATCACCTATGGTCATGAACAGTGGAAATCCGTATCGACCTACCGCGTTTTCAAAAGCATGAGAGAATAATACCATGAGTGCAGCAATGCACCTCAATACATCCAGATGCTCAAAATAGACCCGGGGCGCTTCTTTGTTTTCGACGGACACGTTATCGGAATTTCTTGGGGCTTGCGAAACAACAAATGCTCGGAAACTCAAGCTATTCTTGACATAAAACTACACAATCTCTTTAAAACAGTACGTGGATATAGCGGATTAAACGGATTTCGAAGGATTTGATTGGATTCAAAAAATAGATCCGCGTAAACTTTTTAATTGGTCCTCGCCTAAGGCTAGGACCACGAATATCCGTTGTTTCTACTGGCTCAGGAAGCAGCGGATAACCGCAGATTTGATTGGAGTGGAAAAACAAATCCGCGTAAATACGTTCAATCCGCAGAATCTGTGTTCCCTATCAAAACTCCCTCAAGCTCTTCGCAATAATCACCAAGCACTCGTTGATTTGATCCTCGGTGATCACCAATGGAGGCGCAAAGCGGATGATATCACCATGTGTTGGTTTGGCCAACAGTCCGTTCTCAGACATCTTCAAGCAAAGATCCCAAGCGGTTTTGCCATTTCGTGGTTCTATTACGATGGCGTTCAATAAACCTTTCCCACGAACAGCTTGGATGCGGTCGTCGTTGATACTGCGCAAACCGTTACGCAACATCTCACCTAGCACCGCTGCGTTATCAGCCATTTTTTCATCTTGTATTACCTGCATGGCCTCCATCGCAACAGCGCACGCCAAAGGATTGCCGCCATAGGTGGAACCATGTTCACCTGGCTTGATGCATAACATGATTTCATCATCAGCTAAAACAGCAGAAACAGGCAATATTCCGCCTGAAAGGGCTTTGCCCAACATTAGAATATCAGGTCTGAAATCTTCGTGGTCGCAAGCCAGCATTTTACCGGTGCGTGCAATGCCTGTTTGGATTTCATCCGCCATGAAAAGTACGTTACGCGCTTTGCAAGCATTGAAAGCCTTCGACAAATACCCATCCTTCGGAACCACAACGCCAGCCTCTCCCTGTATAGGCTCCAACAGGAAACCCGCTACGTTGTGGTCCTCTAATGCCAACTCCAATGCAGTCACATCATCGTATGGCACCACTTTGAAACCCGGCAGGTAAGGTCCGTAGTTGATACGCGAATCAGGATCATTGGATGCCGACACCGCAGTCATGGTACGACCATGGAAATTGCCTTCACAAACCACGATGATGGCTTTATCAGCCGGTATGCCCTTCACTTCATAGGCCCACCTACGACACAACTTGACAGCCGTTTCTACCGCCTCCACTCCCGTATTCATAGGCAACAGTTTATCGTAACCAAACAACTTGGTCATGTATTCTTCGTATCTGCCCAACAAATCATTGTGAAATGCGCGTGAGGTTAAAGTTAGTCGTGATGCTTGTTCTTGCAATGCACCAACAATTCGAGGATGGCAATGGCCTTGGTTTACGGCAGAATAGGCGGATAAGAAATCGAAATACCGCTTTCCGTCAACATCCCAAACAAAAACCCCTTCGCCACGGGTAAGCACCACAGGCAGCGGATGGTAATTATGGGCGCCATGGCGCTCCTCCAAGGCTATGGCATCTGCAGCAGTAATCAGGGCGTTCATATCGGGTGGATTTTTAGTCTTTTACAAAGATACTCCGAGCCTCCTTAAAAGTCAAAGCCCGTAACACCATAACAATGAACGTTACGCGGAGGTTTTGAATACCTTTGCGCCTATGAAAGAGACCGTATTGAATCAGGTGACCATTATCGACATTGCCGACAAAGGTCGTGGGATTGGAAGACATGAAGGAAAAGCGGTTTTTGTAGAAGGTGCCGTTCCCGGCGATGTGGTAAACGTTACTGTTTACAAGCGATCTAAATCATTTGACGAGGGTCGCATACTCGATATTATTACCCCCTCCCCCGACCGAATCGAACCATCTTGCTCCCACTTCGGTATATGCGGCGGTTGTAAGCGACAGAATATGGAATACGCCACACAGTTGCGTTTTAAGGAGAAGGTGGTGGATGATGCCATGCGTCGCATCGGAGGATTCAGCGATTTCAAAATGCATCCGATACTGGGTTCTAAAAAAACCGAACACTATCGGAATAAACTGGAGTTCACCTTCACCAATTGGAGGTATCTGCTGAAAGAGGAAATGCATGATGAGGGCCCCAAACAGCTGAACGGCCTCGGCTTCCACATCCCAGGCAAGTTCAACAAGGTGCTCAATGTGGATGAATGCTGGTTGCAAAACACGCGTTCAGGCGAAATAAGGCGTTTTGTACGAGACCAGGCCCTACAGCACGGATACACTTTCTACAATTTGAAAAACCACGGCGGATTGCTCCGCAACTTGGTGGTTCGCAATACCACTTTAGATGAATGGATGGTGGTGGTGGTATTCGGCGAAGATCAACCCGAAAACATTGAAACGCTGCTCAACGCGATCCGAAACACGTTTCATTGTATTACTTCACTTAAATATGTGGTTAACACCAAGAAAAACGACTCGTTGCAAGACCAAACACCCATTTTTCACAGCGGCCAAGACCATATCAGCGAACAACTCGAACAATTCAAATTCCGAATCGGCCCCAAATCGTTTTTCCAAACCAACTCTGAACAGGCTTTGGAACTGTATCGCGTGACACGCAATTATGCGGGATTAACCGGGAATGAAACCGTTTACGACTTGTACACCGGAACGGGATCCATCGCATGCTTTGTCACCGCCAATGCCAATAAGGTTGTGGGTGTTGAATATGTTAAAGAGGCTATTGACGATGCCATCCTCAACGCATCTTTGAACGGTATTGAAAACACCTCGTTTTTTGCAGGCGATATGAAAGACGTGCTCACCAAAGACTTCATCGCCACCCATGGCAAGCCCGATGTAATCATTACCGATCCTCCTCGGGCGGGCATGCATCCCGATGTGGTGGAACGCATCCTGGAATCAGGTGCAAACCGGATCGTTTACGTGAGTTGCAATCCAGCTACACAAGCCCGCGACCTGATCTTGTTGGCCTCCAAGTACGACTTGGTTGAAATGCAACCCGTGGATATGTTCCCGCATACAGACCATGTGGAGAACGTGGCATTACTCCGATTGAAAATCGAGGATAATTCCTAAATTTACTGCATGAAGGTTTTTCGCATCACCTTTTGCATCTTGCTGATATTCGCCTCTTTCCAAAAGGGACAGGCCCAGCATTTGTCATTCAACGAAGCGGTTTACCAATACGATGATTCGAATTTGCGAGGCTATTTGGGCCAGGTATTTGGGTTGAACCCCGAAACTATAAGGGAGCCTGCGCTTTACTTGGCTATCGAACCTTGGCTTGGTACCCCCTATCGCTATGCGGGCAAAACCAAAAAAGGAATCGATTGCTCGGGATTCTCCAACGTGATTTATTCGCAGATATATTGCACCCCCTTGTCAGGAGGCTCTCACGACATATTCAAAACGGTTGAAATAGTGGAAGAGGGCGATTTGCAAGAGGGTGACCTGGTTTTTTTTCGGATCAATCCTAGATACGTCGTTTCGCATGTAGGTATTTACCTGGGTAAAGGTCGATTTGCGCATGCCAGCGTAAACCGAGGAGTGATCATCAGTGACATCGACGAGCCTTATTACCGCAAGCATTTCAAATCAGGCGGACGCTTACGCTCCAAACAGCTATAGCAAACCATGGAAAAGACAAAAACCCTGTTGCTCAACAAAACACAGATCGCTCAACGTATCGATCGCATCGCCTACCAGATTTACGAAGATAACGCTGCAGGTTCGAGTGAATTGGTGATGATTGGCATCCATGGCAATGGATATACCTTGGCCGAAAGATTGCATCAAAAGCTTTCCGAAATCTGTCAACTTCAAACCAAACTGGTTCGATTACGCATCAACAAAAACATTCCTGTTGGAAACGAAGTGGAGTTGAGCTGCGACATCCAAGAGCTTGCTGGCAAATCCATCGTGTTGGTGGATGATGTGCTCAATTCCGGCAAAACACTTATCTACTCTTTGAAGGCGATTTTGAAAGCCGACACATTGAAAATACGCACCGTGCTTATGGTTGATCGAGATCACCGTAGATATCCCATCATGGCGGATTTCGTCGGCATGACGTTGTCAACCACTTTTCAAGAGCATGTGAGTTTGGAGTTCGGAGAAGAAGAGGGCGCCTATCTCAGTTGACGCTCTCCCATGTTGATGTTGTTCACCAACGACAACACATCCAAGTCCTCGCCTTTCACCTGATATCGTGCTTGACGATAAACAGGCTCACGCTCGGCAAGATTGCTCTTGATGAACTCCAATAGTTCATCATCGCTTTTACCCTCTAGCAAAGGACGCGGCCTTTTGGATGCTTTAAGTCGATGAAACAGCGAGAGCGGATCCAATTTCAAGTACACCGTGATTCCATTTTGGTTCATCCAATCCATGTTGCCATGGAAACACGGCGTACCTCCACCTGTACTAAGTACAAATTTGGAATCTGTGGAAGCGTTATGCAGTGTTTGCTGCTCTACCTTTCGGAAATGATCTTCGCCAAGTATGAAATGTTCAGAGATAGATTTGCCCGAAGTTGTTTCGATGCGGGTATCCAGATCGATGAACGGACAATCATAAAGTGAAGCCATTTTGCGGCCCGTGGTGGTCTTACCTGAGCCCATATAGCCTATGAGGAATATTCGCATCCTGTTTTTCCTTAGCGGTTAAATCGCATTTTATAATCGGTGTGTACTCGGCCAGCTGAAATGTCGTTCAAGCGGCCTTTTAACATTTGCCTACGTAGCGGACTGA
>JBKDSL010000135.1:0-12451 GCA_046340555.1 Bacteroidota bacterium | reverse complement strand
AATTGTGATACTACACTGCCCCACAGCCCTTTTGGATGAAAAGCTAAACAGCGAAAACAGCAGCACAAAACAAGCCAAAAGCTTCATTGAGCTTCCTTTCTTGAAAACCATAATTTTTACTTTAAAATGTCCTTATACCTTAATTCCAATAATTTGATTCACTACTAGTGAAATATTTATCGCCACTCCAAATGAGTAGGAGCAACAATTCGCAATTACTGGCGCTTTTCAATTATGTCCCAAAAATCGGGCAAGCGGTGGCCTAGGGGAGTGGCCTAGGTGGGTTGTTAGATGTGCCAAAAACCCGACCTATACTATTTAAGAAGCAAATATAATTCGTAAATTAATGAAAGGCAAGATTTTGTAAAAATACTAACACTTGTTAAGAAGCTTTGGCCAAAAACAGAGTTAATCCATGCCACTTTAATTCCCCACGCAATAATCTATTGGTATAATCCAGCATAAAATAAGGAACCCGACTATTTACCTTGTAAATACCCTTGCATCGCCTTTTCAAGCTCCGCCTTCAATTCCGAGCCACCCTTCACCTCCACCTCGGTTAGCAGTCCCATGATAAAGCGAACCACAGGCCGCAAGTCGTGCACTTGAGCTTGGAAACGGTATCCACCAGGACCCCTTGATGCTTTTATGAATGCGGATGCCATCGGATACTCCTCACGCAACAACACACATGCGCGCAAAGTCATCCCCAAGTCCACTTCGTAACTCTTTCCATTATCACTGAAACCAAAAACATCGGGCTGGGTATACTTGTGCTGCTTTTCAAACTTGAACTTCTTGGGCGTGATTTTGACTTCGGTTATGCGCTCGATATTGAAAAACTTATTTTGCGCCGTTGAAAGCTCGAAACACAATACGCGCTGCAAGTTTGGAGTAAGTTTTACCGGCTCAACCAATCGATCAGCAATAGCATTCGAATTCGCCGAATGATATTTTTTCAAAACCACTTGCTTGCGCTCTTGAATCGCACGACCTAAATCCTGTACAATTTTTCCTAGATGTGCACGCGATAACAAATCCGACTGCACTTTCATGTCAGAATGCACATACAACTTATGCATCACGGTGTCTCGAAGCTTATTGTTCTTGCCGGAAGTGAGTACTAATTCCTGTAAAAATCGCATCTCTTCAGCGGAGAATGTTGGGGCCGCTTGCTCTTCCATACCACCATCCAGATAATAAAGCCCTTTACGATCCCTACGTAAAGACAATCCTATATCTTTTAACAAATCCAGATAACGGTAAACCGTACGATCAGTGCTTCCCAAGGTGGATGATAAGCTAGATAACGTACGAGGTGGACCCGTACGCAATAAACTAATCAATTGAAACACCCGCAAAATCTTGTTGTGGTTGCTCATAAAAAAGTCCAAATTTTTGGCAAATAACCAATATTTACCTCACAAAAAAAAGCCGTTACCTAAATCTTCAAATCTGTGTCGTGACAGATATTCAATCGTTTAAATGCCGACAAGCTTGTCAAAGTTAAATACCTGGCCAAGCCGCCACACCTTTGCATCATCAAACTAAAAACTACCAACATGAACAACAAAACCTATTATCACCTGATCCTCGACCAGTCGGGATCTATGTCTAGCTGTGTGAACGAAACCATTAGCGGTTTCAATGAACAACTGCAAATGATCCGCGACATGCAACGCGTACACGCCAACCAGCAGATCCTGGTTTCCCTCACAACCTTCAACCATTTTGTACACCATCCGGTAAATTGTGCCCCTGCCGATGCCGTTCAACCGCTCAACAGAAACACTTATGTGCCAGATGGCAGTACCGCCCTTTTTGATGCCATTGGGGAATCTGTAATGTCGCTTAAAGCCCGCGCTGGAAGCGAATTCGAAAATGATCAGGCATCAGCTGTTATCATCATCCTAACCGATGGCCACGAAAACGCATCCAGGCTGTTCTCCATCAAAAATGTGCGAAACATGATTCGTGAACTGGAGGACTCAGGCAAATGGACCTTCAGCTTCTTGGGCGCCGACATGGCAGCCATTGACCAAGCAGAGAATCTGAACATTCGACGTGAAAATGCAGCGAGCTATTCCAAAGTGGATTCAGATAAAGCATTCATGGCCATGGGCAACAGCATTGATATGTATATGCAGGAGAAAAGCAGTGGTAAGATCAGCAAAGACTTCCTCAAGAAAAAGGACCGCAACTCCGAAGACTTTTTTTGATATTCTTTTCATTGCAAATCCGTGCAGGCAAGTTCCTGCACGGATTTTTTATTAGCTTTAAAAAAATTATTTATCATGATACATGTTCACCTGATTAGGTCCGCATCAATTGCTGATGAGTTTTATGATGAAGTGGTTTGTTTACTGAATCAGTTCCCCGGCCCGATGAAATTCCATACAGACGATCAACACATCCGCTTCTTAGATAGTGAAGTGCAAGTGCGCTTTATTTCGGAAGATGACTTCTATGACAAATCCATTTCTGCCCTGCAACAAGCGAGAATTGTGAATTGCCAATTGGATAATATGGCCAGGCATATATATGAGCCGGAACATTTGAAAGAGGTTGCGTGGGACTCGATTTTCGAAAAGTGCAGAAAATACCGCAAAATGAAAAAGCTAAAGCAAAAGGATGCGGTTATCTTGTTAACCGATATCCGAAATGCTCCGAATTGGTTTTCGGCAGGCGATACCAATGGAGAAAACAACTTTTTCGTGCACACTGAGGACTGGCAATACTATACATATGCAGACCCACGCTTCCCGGTTGCATATCTTGTTGCAAGCATCATGCTAAAGAAAAAAATGTTTGGCAACTACACTGAATTGGCCGAACACATGCATACCGAGCCCCGGGGCTGCATCAGTGATTTCTGCCAAGACAAGCGTGAAATCACGCTTCAATTACGCACAGCAGACATCTGCGACGATTGCATATCCATCATCAAAAAGAAAAAAATAGAACCTGACCTGTTTATCCAATCAACGCAAATCATGGAGCACATCCGTTCGCAATTGCTGTTCCGCGACCGTTATGAATTGACTCAGCGTCCAAGTCGCGTGGTCATCACTCCAGGTCGCGAACCCATCAGGTTCATGGACATGGGAAATTCACAGTTGCGCTTATCCCCATTGGAAAAAGCAATCTTCTGTTTGTTCCTGGAAAACCCCAGTGGTATATCTTTCAACCGGATGTCGGAGCACCGCGACCGCTTGCAGGAGATTTACATGACCATAGGTCATAACCTAACACTTGCAAACTTGACCAATACCTTGGATTACATGACAAATCCTACAGAAAACCGCTTGAGTGAAACGGTTTCAAAAATAAGGACCAAATTCAGCAAACATGTAGGATACGAAATGGCGGAACACTATAGCATAGAAGGTCCAAATGGAGCACCTAAAAAAATCAAGCTTGACCGAAGCTTGGTGATTTGGGATGGCATCCAGCCAAAAGCGGAATAAAATCAAACCGCTTCATGCCCGTCCTGCTGCTGTGTCGGGTAATTCTTACCATTGAACGGCGAATCTTCACTATGCATCCTAATGGCTCTTAATGAATACCGGATGCCAAAAAAGAAGGATCCAAAGGCCCCCAGAATCATTCCTGGATAGTGTGCATTGAAGAGAAAGAAATCGAACAAACCATGGAGCACGGAGGCCAACATCAAACCGTATAGGCCCGCAAACTTTTTATTGTAGTGTTTTTGCAATCCCAGATAATATCCCATGATGACTCCGAACACAGCATGTGCCGGAACCGTAAGGAACATCCTCATTATGGCCACTTGAAAACCATTTTCATTATTGAAAACATACATGAAATTCTCTAGTGTGGCAAAGCCCATGGAAACGATCACGCAATACGTGATGCCATCGAATGGCTCATTGAATGCGGGTTTCTTGTAAGCGAAATAACGGACAAAAAAATATTTCGAGTATTCCTCAATCAAGCCAATTCCAACAACACAAGACAACAGCGACCAAATCAAATTGGAGCTGCCTCCATCAAAACCGAAAGCAGGAAGGATAATCCATGAGGACAACAAGGTCATCACCACGCTTCCGATGCCCAGGAAAAAACTCTTGAAGAGCAATCGCCGGGGCTCCGGATCAAACTTATCCTTCCAATAAATATAAATGCAAATGGCCAAGCCCGGGGCTGCGGCAAGTGAGGCGAGGATATAGGGATGATTGGGTTCGAGTGTGTACATGTTCAGCTATTAGGTTTCATCATGCAGCCATTTCCAAATTACTGGAAAAGTATTTGCCATTCCAATAAATCCAATATGGAAAGGCTAAACCTACGGTCAATACCGATAGGAAGAATAAGCCCAATGACATAATAAAGTAATCAGAAAACTTACCATTGAATATCACCTTTGCTCCATCCAATTCCAGGTTGGAAAAAAAATACTTGTTTATCCAATAAACAAAATAAGGGAAGACTATGCCAACCGTTAAGACCGAAAAAATAAAAAGCGCTAGAGCATACAAGAAAAATTCGCCGAAGTTTCCAGTGAATCTGAACTTCCTAGGAAGCATTCCGGTGCTTGTCTGATGTGTTTGTGTTTGATACATAATTATTGTTTTATGATTTCATTATCACTCTCTGCCACCGTCCGAAGATATGCATAAACCGCCGATGCTTACGACTACTCTTACCTGTATTCAAATCACGATGGCAATTAGCACACAACATGGCTGATGGTTTTTTGCCCGACTTAATGCCAGCAGCTGAACTCGTGTGAACACATTCCAAATTGACCTTTTCATAGTATGGCACCCCTTTGAAATTTATAACGTTGCGCCACTGACCACCACCATCTCAACCACGATAGCCAAGGTAATAACCATTTACCTGCGTATTTTTTTCATGGTCTTAAGGATTGGTTTCGGGGTAAATGTATAAGAATTCATTGAAAATAAAAAAGGGGTGGCTGACCACATAAAAGGCTACCTTAGGCTACTGAAGCAACCCATAATGGAGCCAAAACCAGGTACAAGAAAACAACACGTCGACTTTTTAAGAGGCATCGCCATGACTGGTGTTGTGTTGGCTAATTTCAATGGATATGTGGAACAGCAGATACCCGGTGACATACTTCACCAGAGAACATCTATAATTGATCAATCATTGATGACATTCAATACGGTTTTTCTGGAATGGAAATTCATGACTCTATTTTCCATCCTATTCGGATATGGCTTTGGGGTCATCATGTCGAACCAGGAAAATGGAGGCTTAAGCCGTAACCTTTTTTTCATTCGTCGGATGTTTTGGTTATTCATTATGGGCACCATACATACCTTATTTTGGAATTTGGATGTGCTGCACTTATATGCCGTTAGCGGGATTTTATTGTTGTTTTTCCAGACGGTGCCTACACCTCGCCTTTTGCTGTTTGCAATGATTTTGATGTTTGTTCCAACCTGCGTAATGCTACTGATGCCTCCATCACCAACTTCCCCCGACGTAGCAATGGCACTCTACCAAAGTCTAATTGCCCCCGACTTATCAACCCTCATCAAAGGTAACGTGGAAGCCTATTACCATATGTTTATCGCAAGCGGCGCTGATCTGCACGATGTTTTTGAATCCTTGGGAAAATTCCTGCTTGGCCTATGGCTACTGAAATCAGGTTTTTTAGAGCGGCTATCTGCTGACTCGAAAAAACAACTGCACTATATCGCCATACTCGCATTTCCAGTGGCGCTATATTGGTGGATCCGTTGGATGCTGTGTGTGGATTCGCCGTGGTTACCCGCCGGCGTTCCTTGGAAGCCCTTGCTGAAGGCCGGGGTGCTGCTCAACACTCTTCTGTATGCATGCATAGGGTTGCAGGTATATCTCAAATTCAGATCTATGCCAGCCGTTCAAAGATTGGTGTTCCTGGGAAAAATGACGCTCACCAATTATCTACTGGTTTCCGTATTCATGATCACGGTGTTGTACGGAATCGGATTAGGCTTGCTAGACCAAATCAGCATCAGCCAAATTTGGTTGATGGCCGTTGGATTTGTTGTACTAGCCTTGTATGGCAGTGAAAAATGGTTGACGATGTTCAAATACGGTCCAGCCGAATGGATATGGCGCCAATTGTCTTGGAACAAACGCCTACCCTTGCTCAGACAAAAGACTATTGACTGATTTCGATTCGGCTTTTTACCTCGATGTAGGTTCGAGGATCAAATTTGAAATCGTAATAGCCGGCATCACCGGCTTTGACGGTTACTAAAACCTTGGCCCTCCCAATCTCCACTTGGTTTTTGTCGAAAGCCTTTGCATAAAGAGTGTCGGAGAAGTCCTGATTGAAAATCAAATAAGCCGTAAGTACATTGTTAGAGCCACCTATTGAATCCGAGACCACTTCAAACTTGCCATTTGAAACACCGTTTTTCTTCAAATCATCGGCAATTGCCAATTCACACTCCAGTGTTTGATCCATGCCTTCCTTGATGCCTTCCAAAACCTCTGTAGCCGTTTCACCAACCACTTCACCTCCCTTATTCAAAGTCTCTTTGGCTTTGTCAGCCACCTCGCCTCCGCAGGAAATCAATAAAACAGTTACTAGAATAATGCCGAGCTGTTTCATGTTTTTGAATTTGTATGGTTTAACAATGATGGCTAAAATAAGTTAATGATGCGGAACAAGGGAATGCAGATGGAATGGATCAAACCCTTCGGCCGATAACTATCGGTCCGATGTCTATCGGACCAGCTCAGGGCGGAGAGGTTTTTCACAGATTCTTATTAAACAACTCCGTGAATTCTCCTTAGTAAAACTACTGGTCACCGGCTACCGGTCACCGGTCACTATTTTTCACTTAAACCCAATTCGCTTCTTCTCCTTCTTTTCCTCGCCCTGCATAGCAGAATGGTAAACCTCCGCCAAGGTAATAGCTTTGTCCACTTGGATGTCTTTGCCTAGCGACTTGAGCAAATGGTTGCACTTGTCGGATGTCAAAGCTTCAAACTCATAGCCCGCCATCAATCGACCGTGACGAACAAGGCTCTGGTCTATCTGAGCAATAGGTGTACTGAAGCTAAGGATGAATTTCAAATTGACACAATCTGACAATAATCCGTCGGAGAACTCGCATATGTTGGTCACGAAGTCGTTTCCCATGCCTTGGCGATCAGCTATTAACTGGTCCGCATCCTCCAAAACCAAAATACTATCGGGCAGGTTCAAAAAATGAGGTAATAGTCCTGGACTGGCCAAGCCAAAAATCATATCTACCGGAACAATCACAAACTTCTTGTTGATTCGGGAAATCAAGCTACGTATGTAAGTTGTCTTACCTGTACCCTTGGCGCCATGCAACAACACAACGCCTTTACTGTTATAGTCGTTTAAGGCATGTGTGATTTTCTTGTCGGCGTCCTTCAATGATTCATTGAAATATAAATCCAAGTCGGGATTGGGCATGTTCACCTTGTGATCCATGACTCGAAACCCTCCCGCTACGTCTTGAAAAAACATCGACAACTTGCCTGGACCAATTCCATATCGGAAACTGTCGAGCATGATGCGCTCCGCCTTTTCAAAGGATGCTGCATCATTACCATTGATGTAGAAGAGTTCCATCCCACCAAACACATTGTTCCAACATGCAAGTAAGTTGGGGGTTAGAAATAAGTATGCACGTTGTTTCTTGCGATGGTTTCGCGCGACATGCACGAAATCGTCCACCACCATATCATCCATATTGACATCAAAGGCTTTTGCCAACGCCTCGAATGCCACTTCGGGGTCAATGAGGTAATAGCGCCGGGAAGAAGGCATCTTGCCTGTGGCGGCGAAAAAAAGCTTCTCCTCATTCCAACGCCCGTTGCTGTCGAAAAGGTCTGAGATACTTTTGCCGTTTAATTTGTTTTCCATATAACTAAAGGATTAAAAGGTTAAATCCGAAAAAATCGGGAAGGCGAATTTAGCCTATTGCCCACCCAAAGGGTGAATTCTTTTTCAACACCCCTCACCTTACTGTGCCTTAGTCTTTTCAAAATGCAAACGGCCCCCGAAAGGGAGCCGTTACACAAAATTTTCTGGTTTAAATGCTATTTCAATATCACTTTTATGTTTTTCATGACGCTGGCTTTTGAAACATTCACCAGGTATAAACCTTTTCCAAATTGATTCAAGTCAACCACAAGCTCCATATTGTTGATTCCCACTTCAGCAGTAGATGAGTAAACCAACTTTCCAGTAACATCGATGACATTCACAACAAAAGGTGAATCACCCGTTGCTGGTGCATTCATCTTCAAATTCAAGATGCCATCTGTTGGATTCGGAAACGCATGCACATCCAGCATTCCATTATTCCATTCGCCATTGGCATACAAAATGTCTTCGTTGCGAAGGAATGAAGAGCTTGATACCAAGGCGATGCCTGTTGCATTCAGATTGCTTGCATTCAACACTTGGTACAAGGTGGCATTAACTGTGGTTGTGCCGCTGAACAACGTCGAAATCGGGTAAGTCATAGAACGATCCAATCCGCGATCCACAACACGCATATTCGTTCCATCAATCACGGCTCCTGAAACAGTGGTCAGCGTGCCGCCCGTGTTGGTGCGCATTGGGCGCGACAGAGCGTTGTAAGTTCCGGAGAACGTATAACGATAGAAGTTTTTCGTGGTACCATTGTTCAACACATACAAGTAGGTGCCATCGTAGCATACGGCTTCACCTGCTGAGTTACCGGTATTAAGTGTAATCTTTTGGACCGCATTCAAGTTGGTGGTCGAGCCATTGAATGCAGCAGCCAACGAATAGCGATACAAAGAACGGGTAGAAGCATCCAACACATACAGCGAATCGCCTTTGATGGCCATGCCCTTCACGTTGGTGCCAAGTGCTTTGCCGGTGTTGGTGCGCAGCAAGCGGGATTGCGCAGCTGCCGTTCCTGGACTGTTGGTGCGATAAACGCGCTTATTCACTCCATCCAACACAAAAGCATGACTGGAGGTAACATATACATCCTCGGCATTGGTCATTCCATTCAAAACAGATGAAGAAAGATTGGTGGTGGACAGGTATCCGAAAGCTGCATCGTAGTAATATCCCTTGTTTCCTGTGATGTCTGTTACCAGGAAACGAACCGGATCGGCAACCACCGACATGGTGATGGAATTTGAAGTAGCAGGACTACCTGTAACACATGCAGCATTACTGGTCATCACACAACTCACCACATCGCCATTTACCCAAGCACTATTGGTATAGGTAGCGCTGTTGGTTCCCGCATTCACGCCGTTTTTCTTCCATTGGAATGATGGCGATGCTCCACCATTGGTTGGAGTTGCCGTGAAGGTGACCGACTGCGATGAACTCACTGTACCAGTGGTTGTGGTTGCAATACTCACCGAAGCCATGGTGGCAAAGCCATCGGTCACATTGATAGTGGTGGAACCCGAACATGCACTTCCTCCGTTGGTGGTAACGGTGTAGGCGCCCGACTGACTTACAGAGATGGATTGCGTTGTGGCTCCGGTGCTCCACAAGTAGGAAGTGGCAGGGCTTGATGTAAGTGTTACACTTCCTCCAGGACAAATGATGGATGATGGACTTGCCGATACAGTTGGGCTACCACCCGATGATTGTAAGGTCAAGGTGTATGGAACCGCTATCACATTGTTGTTCTCGTTTTCTTCGAGGAAATAGTTTTCGGGATCCAATTGCACCACGATGTAATAAGTGCCATTACATGTGCCAGGGGGAATATTGATCCACATTCCATCCAAGCTTTGGTAATATATATCGGTATAACCGGAAGAAATCCCTTGAACCGTTACGGAACAATTGTATTGTCCCCCTCCCAATCCGTAGTTAGGGAAGTTGCCATTGAGCAAGGTGTTGCCTGATGCATCTACGCAATGTCCTGGATAAGTTGAGCACGAACCGTAATCCATCAAACAGAAAGCCAGCTTGGCCCCGTTTCCAACGATAGGCCAGTTCAAAGGATTCGGATCATTGGTTTGGGAACGAAGCGTAAAAACACCCCAGTTATCTACGTGCATATGTCCATGGGTGGGATGGTAGGTCATCGAACCTGCATCACGATCATAGTACGTCATCACATTGCCATTCTTGTGATAAACGCGCTGCTTGATCAGGTGCCTTGGAGGCAAACCAGTATTCGGACAAGTGGTTGGAGCCGTTCCCGTCAAGGTATCGGTACCGCAGATATAAGTGGTAGTAGTGCGAATCTCCAATGGACCTCGTCCTACATTGGGCGATGATGCGGAAATACGCAAGCGACCATCATTGGATCCATTACCCGATTGGGAATATTCAATGACACCATAAGTGCCCGAAACAGTCAAAGGCGGACGAGCCACAATGATATCAGGCAACAAATCGCAGTCGGTAGCACCAGTAGTCAAGCACGCGCAACTAGTGGCGTTGGTGGTGGTGCATTGCGCAAAGGTGATCTGATAACCCGACAACATAATACAGCAGACAAGAAGTAGCAGTCTTTTCATAAAGGATTTTTGATTAAGGATGGCAAGATAAACCGCACTTGAGGTCTACGCAAATAAATTTTGTCGTAAATTGTTTATTGACGGGGGTATAGCTTTGCTTTTCAATGGATTGAGAAAAGCAGGGGACGCGGATTTTTAGGATTTAGCGGATTGACGCGGATTCGATTGGGGACGAAAAACTAATCCGCGCTAATCCGCTCCGCCCTGAGTTAATGGAAGGGTTTGATCCGCAAAATCCGTGTTCCCCGCCTAAAGGTTTTCTTACCTTTACTTATTAAACCTTTTACCGAAAGGGGCATCCAACCCATCCCACATTTAACAATCCTTATATAGCATGCTTAAGAAACTACCCCTGTTGCTATTGCTATTGCTTTTCCCATTCATATCCCAGTCGCAAAACCTCCCCCATCACATGTCCATCACCCCGGATGGTCGCATGATGCTTACCGGGGCTACTAACAATAACGACTACTACGATCAAACACTTGTGAGGCCCATCTACCTCACCTTTGCCTCCCCTACTTTTTGGACCCAACTCACCGCCAACTACGCAACCAAAACCTACCTGCCCGCAACCATGGTGGTGGATGGCATTTCGTATGACAGTGTCGGTGTACGCTTCCGCGGAAACACTTCCTATAATACAGGAACTTCGCAAAAGAAATCTTTCAAAATCGAACTCGACAATTGGATCACCACACAAGATTTCGACGGATACAGCACCTTCAAACTGAACAATGCAGCTCAAGACGCTTCCATGATGCGGGAGGTTTTTTACACCTCCATGATCAAACGCCATTGTCCAACTGCCCAATCAAGTTTCGTGAAACTCTATCTTAACGGCGCCAACTGGGGGCTCTATTCCAACATCCAACAAATGAACAAGGACTTCTGGGAGGAGTGGTATCTCAGCAACGATGGCATCTCGTGGCGTGCCGATAAACCACCCGGATCCGCTGGCGGTGGTCCACAATGGGGCGATGGCACTGCAGCCATCAACTACCTCGGCACCGACACCAATACCTATAAGCAGTATTACACATTAAAAGAGGACAATGGAATTGTTACGCCATGGAATTACCTCGTTCGACTAGCCAACAAACTGAACACAACCCCAATTGCCGCACTCGAAGACACCTTGGCCAACTACTTGGATGTGGATCGTACCCTGTGGTATTTGGCATCCGAAATAGCTTGGACCGACGATGACAGCTATGTGTTCAAAGGAAAGATGGATTATTACCTCTATTTTGACGAAGTAACCGGGCTGATGACACCTCACGAATACGACGGCAACAGCGCGTTAGAAACAACACCCGCCACCTCTTGGGGTGTTTTTTACAATGCCCAAAACGCTAACTATCCCCTACTGAATAAAATTTTGGCCGCACCCGCTATGCGTCAACGTTACCTCGCCCACATGCGAACCATCATTGTGGAGCAATTCGACACGGCCGTAACCAATGCCCGCCTCAACGCCTTCCGCGCCCTGGTGGATACCGTCGTGCAAAACGATCCCAAGAAAATGTACTCCTACACGCAGTACAACAACGAAATACAGGTGTTGCGCAACTTCGTAACGAACCGCAAAAACTACCTCAACACCAATACCGAAATACAACAAGTGCCACCCAATATCCTCGGCGCTCCTTATTATACGAACGGTATTCAATACCAACAACCCACTGATATGGTGCCGGTCACCGTCCGCGCAAGCGTTACCTCTACCAATGGCATCGACAATGTGCAACTCTATTATTCAAATAACATCGTAGGTCGTTTCCAAAAAACGCAGATGTTCGATGATGGGGCTCATGATGACAGCCTTTCCGGCGATGGCGTCTATGGCGGAACCATACCCGGATTCGCCGCTGGCACTTGGGTGCGATATTACATTCAAGCGGCTTCAGCCAACACTGCCAAAAGCGTTCGATACCTCCCCGCCGGCGCCGAACAC